>JAGLDO010000061.1 GCA_023145555.1 Bacteroidales bacterium | reverse complement strand
TTCTTTGTGCCCTTAGTGGTTTATTTTTTTTCAATAACTATGTACAATATTTTTTATAAACGGTTCACTATGTCTAAACTCCAATCTGAATTATTTTTAAATTTTAAATTTCAAACTCTTTTGGGAAGCACAAATAATATTTTTTTACAAGTTTTGACAAAACAGAAATGTTTAGCATGTCTGAAGCTTCTGAAATATCGGTTAGTTTTCCGGTTTTACTCAATATATTTATTCTGTCGTCTACAGCGCTGTAAGCATTATTGGTAAGAACTCCTGTAAAAATAAAATAATTAAGTTCATCATCACTAACATTATAAGCTTGTTTTACTTTGTTTTTCAGATTGTTAATTACATTATTGTCAATGGGTTTGTTTTGTATAATTATTTTGTATAAGTGTCTGTTTATTAAATTTTTGCACAGGTTTTTCAGAGTGATATCTTCATGATTTGACCACGTTTTTATCGATGCCATAATATCATTATCGTCAAGTTGAGAAAAGAAGTTGAATGCTGCATCGGAATTCAAAAAATCATTTTTTGTTTTATTATAAAGAAAAAATTTTAACGCCGGTGTGGCAAAAAGATCAACTTTTTTATCAGCCAACTCTCTAGCTCTTTTTAAAATTTTAGACAATAAAAGTTCGGCAGACACAACTGTTTTGTGCATATAAACCTGCCAGTACATGAGCCTGCGAGCCACTAAAAATTTTTCAATTGAATAAATGCCTTTTTCTTCAACAACTAATTTATCGTCAACAACATCGAGCATTTTTATTATTCTATCGTAACTTATAACCCCTTCGGTAACGCCCGAAAAAAAACTGTCGCGTTTTAAATAATCAAGTCTGTCCATATCTAATTGACTTGATACGAGTTGATGTAGGAATTTTTTATGATAATTATTACTGAAAATTTTAATTGCCAATGATAGTTTACCATTAAAAATGGAATTTAAATTTTCCATAAAGAGCAATGATAATCTCTCATGGTCAACATTTATAATATGTTTTTCTAATGCATGAGAGAAAGGTCCATGACCTATGTCGTGTAGCAAAATTGCAATTAAAACAGCCTCTGCTTCTTCATCTGTAATAATTTTGTTTTTTGAGCGCAAAACATTAATGGCAGTGCTCATTAAATGTGTTGCTCCAAGAGCATGTTGAAAACGTGAATGGATGGCTCCGGGATAAACCAAAAAAGTTAAGCCTAATTGTTTTATTCGTCGTAAGCGTTGAAAATAAGGGTGCTCAATAATATCGAAAATTATTTCGTTTGGTATGTTAATGAAACCGTAAACCGGATCGTTAATAATCTTTTTTTTATTTAAATTGCCTAAATTCAAATCATTAATTTTTTGTAAAATTATTAAAAATAAACCAAACAATAATGAAAAGTTTAGATTTAGTTAGTGGGCTGACTAATATAGTTCCCATATTAGAAAAAATAATAGTAAAAAATATTGATTATTTGTATATTTGCATTTTTCCGAATAAAAATTAAAAAGCTATAGATGTCAAAAACAGACACAAAATTATCAAAACGACGATTAAGAAGTTCATATCTTACAACAATCGTTAGTATTTCTTTGGTTTTGTTTATGTTGGGACTGATGGGCTTATTAATTTTAAATGCAAAGAAATTATCAAATCATGTAAAAGAAAACGTTGGCTTCTCGGTAATATTAAAAAACGATGTTAAAGAAGTTGACATGATTCGTTTGCAAAAGAATTTAGACGCCTCTGATTTTGTAAAATCTACCGAGTTTATTACTAAGGAGAAAGCCGCTCAGAATTTACAAAAGGATTTGGGTGAAGATTTTATCGGGTTTTTAGGATACAATCCATTGTTATCGTCAATAGATATAAAATTAAATGCTAATTATGCAAATAATGACAGTTTGTCTATTATTGAAAAAAAATTAAGAATATATCCTCAGGTTAAAGAAGTTTTTTATCAGAAAAACTTGATTAATCTGATTAATGAAAATATTAATCGAATAAGTTTAATAATAATGCTTTTTAGTATTTTATTATTGTTCATTTCTGTGGCATTAATAAATAACACTATTCGTTTAACAATATACTCAAAGCGATTTTTAATTAACACTATGCAATTAGTTGGAGCAACCCGATGTTTTATACGCGGTCCTTTTTTAGGAAGAAGTATTGTTCATGGCATTGTTAGTGCAATTATTGCCATGAGCATTTTGTCTGCATTAATCTATTTCGTTCAACAAGAATTGTCAGGATTAATGCTGTTTCAACAAGTAGATATTATTGCAATATTATTTTTTTCTGTAATGCTTTTAGGTATTATTATTGCAATGGTGTCAACATTTATTGCAGTTAATAAATATCTAAGAATAAAAACAGATGACTTGTATTATTAGTTTATAATCGTTTTCTAAGTTCGAGATTTTTGACTGTATGAAAACTGAAAATATAATTACTTAATTATAACATGGCTAATTGATAAAAATTAATCAAACAGAAACACATGAAAAAAGAAAATAAAGAAGAAGTAAAAAAAGTTGATTTTGCCTTAGGTAAAGAAAACTATCGTTTATTATTAATAGGTGTAATAATAATTATTATTGGTTTTGTTTTAATGACCGGCGGTGCAGTTAACGACCCAAACAAATTTAACCCTGAAATTTTTAGTTTCCGAAGAATAACACTAGCACCCATTGTTGTATTGTTTGGATTTATTTTTGAGATTTGGGCAATTATGAAAAAACCAAAAAACAACAATTAATAATAATTCTATACATGAATTGGATTGAAGCTCTAATCTTAGGATTAGTACAAGGATTAACTGAATTTTTACCCGTAAGCAGCAGTGGACATCTTGAGATTGGCAAAGCACTTTTTGGAATTCATTCCGAACAAAGTTTTGTTTTTACTGTTTTGGTACACGGAGCAACGGTTTTAAGTACAATAGTTGTTTTTCGTAAAGAAATTGCAAAACTTTTTTGTGGCCTTTTTAAAATTGAGTGGAATCAAGAAACGCAATTTATCACTAAAATTATTGTGTCGATGATTCCTGTTGCAATAGTCGGGCTTTTTTTTAAAGACTTTGTCGGAAGTCTTTTTCAAAGCAATGTAGCGTTTGTTGGAATTATGCTTGTAATAACCGCAACAATTTTAACACTTTCGTTTTATGCAAAATCAAAAAATAAAGAAATATCTTTTTTAGATTCATTTATAATTGGAATAGCACAAGCAGTTGCTGTATTACCGGGTATTTCACGCTCAGGTTCAACTATAGCAACCGGTTTATTATTAGGTAACAAGAAAGAAAAAATCGCAGAATTTTCTTTCCTTATGGTAATTATACCAATTCTTGGTGAAAATTTTTTAGATTTAATTAAGGGTGATTTTGTTTCTAACACATCTGTTGGTACGCTGCCATTAGTTGTGGGATTTATTGCAGCTTTTATTTCCGGTTTATTTGCTTGTAAATGGATGGTTGAGATTGTAAAAAAAGGAAAGTTAATTTATTTTGCAATTTACTGTTTAATTATTGGACTTTTAGCAATATTTTTAGCTTAATAAAAATAATTGAAATAGTTGAGGATTTATTATTCTAATTACACAAATTGTTAAATGGTTCTATTGTTAAATTGTTATTCTTTCAATTTTTAACAATTTAACAATTTTAACCTTGTTGAATTACCAGTATTGCAATGGTATTCGTTGTAATTTTTTTATATATATTATTACACATAAATTTATTATATGATAGATAAAAATTTAACGGAATTAGGTGATTTTCAGACCGGACAAGTAATCTTGTTTGACAAACCTCTTGAATGGACATCGTTTAACATCGTTAAAAAAACAAGAAATTTATTACGTAAAAAATACAGCTATAAAAAAATAAAAGTCGGTCATGCCGGAACATTAGACCCACTTGCAACAGGTTTGCTTATAGTATGTACCGGTAAATTTACTAAGCAAATTGAAAAATATCAAGCTCAAGAAAAAGAATATATTGCAACAATAAAATTAGGACAAACAACACCCTCTTTCGATTTAGAAACAGAAGTTGATAAGGAATTTTCTATTGACCATATAACAGAGAATTTGTTGAAAGATGAGTTGAAAAAGTTTATTGGAGAACAACAGCAAGTTCCGCCAAATTTTTCCGCCAAACTTGTTGATGGTAAAAGAGCGTATGTAAAAGCAAGAAATGGCGAAGACTTTGAGATAAAACCAAATAATATTAGTATTTCAAAAATTGAAATATTAGAATTTAGCTTACCTGTAGTTAAAATAAGAATATCGTGCAGTAAAGGTACATATATTAGAGCTTTAGCCCGTGATGTGGGCGAAGCAATTAAAAGTGGAGCACATTTAACGGGTTTGCGGCGAACAAAAATTGGCGAATTCAATGTTAATAATGCTCTTACAATTGTAGAATTTGAAGATTTAATAAAAAAGTCATAACATTTTTATTAAATATACGTATATTATAAGTTATTGATTGTTTATTTTAAAAAAGATTAATGAAAATGAAATTATCACAATTTAATTTTAAACTTCCTGAAGAGTTAATTGCATTACACCCATCTAAAAATCGAGACGAATGCCGGTTAATGGTTCTCCACAAAAATACCGGTAAGATAGAACACAAAATTTTTAAAGATGTAATTGATTATTTTAACGAGAAAGATGTTTTAATATTTAACAACACTAAAGTTTTTCCTGCACGTTTATATGGAAACAAAGAAAAAACCGGAGCAAAAATTGAAGTGTTTTTATTAAGAGAATTAAATAAAGAAGAACTTTTGTGGGATGTTTTAGTTGATCCTGCAAGAAAAATACGAATAGGAAATAAATTATATTTTGGACCCGAAGACGAATTAGTTGCAGAAGTTATTGATAATACAACTTCGAGGGGAAGAACTTTGAGGTTTTTCTTTGATGGGTCTTATGAAGATTTTAAAAAGAAAATTTATGAACTGGGAGAAACTCCATTACCCAGGTTTATTAATAGAGAGGTAGAGCCCGAAGATAGTGAAAGATATCAAACGGTTTACGCAAAGAAAGAAGGAGCTGTCGCTGCACCAACTGCAGGTATGCACTTTAGTCGTGAACTTTTAAAACGTTTTGAAATAAAAGGCATTGAATTTGCTGAAATAACACTTCATGCAGGATTGGGAAACTTTAGAAGAGTTGATGTTGAAGACCTTACAAAACACAAAATGAATTCTGAGCAAATAATTATTCCTGACGATGCTGTTGATACTATTAATAATGCAAAGAAAAGAAAAAGCAATATTTGTGCTGTTGGTACAACCGTAATGCGTACAATAGAAAGTTCAGTTTCTACTACAGGTTATTTAAAACCATATGAGGGTTGGACAAACAAATTTATTTTTCCACCATACGATTTTAATGTTGCTAATTATATGATTACCAACTTTCAATTACCATACTCAACATTATATATGATGGTATCAGCTTTTACTGGTTATGATTTACTTAATGCCACATATAAAACAGCTATTGAAGAAAAATATAAGTTTGGTACATATGGCGATGCATTGATTATTGTACCATAAATATTTTATTTATAAGCAAATGCGGAAAAAAAAAGATTTAAAGTGTTAGAAAATAAAAATAAAATTTTACCTTTGCATTTTAAAATTTATAAACAAAAATTTATATTAATATGTATTTAACATTAGAAATCAAAAAAGATTTTTTTGATAAATACGGAAAGTCTAATAAAGACACAGGTTCTCCAGAAGGACAAATAGCTTTATTTTCATACCGTATTAGTCATTTGACAGAACATTTAAAAAACAACAAAAAAGATTACAGTACACAACGTGCTTTATTAGGATTAGTTGGTAAACGTAGAAAGTTACTTAATTATCTTAAAGAAAAGGACATTGTACGATATAGAGAGATTGTAAAATCATTGAAATTAAGAAGATAAAAATAAAAGAGGCAATTTTTAATTGCCTCTTTTGCTAATTCGACGATTTGTTGGAAAAGAAAGAAGAGAAAAGAGAAAGAAAAAATAAATTTTAAGTTATGTATAAGTTAAGTAAAACAGAAATTGAATTAGGTGATGGTAGAATAATTACTATTGAAACAGGAAAATTAGCTAAGCAGGCTGACGGTTCTGTAGTTGTAAAAATGGGAGGAACAATGTTGTTAGCAACAGTTGTTTCCGCTACAGATGCTAAAGAAGATGTGGATTTCATGCCATTATCAGTAGATTATAAAGAAAAATTTGCAGCAGCCGGAAGATTTCCCGGTGGATTTTTGAAACGTGAAGGCAGACCCGGAAATAATGAAATACTTGTTTCTCGTTTAGTTGACAGAGCTTTACGCCCATTATTTCCCGATAATTATCATGCAGATACATTTGTTACGATAAACCTCATTTCTGCGGATGAAGATGTAATGCCTGATGCTTTAGCAGGATTAGCTGCATCAGCAGCTTTAGCAGTTTCTGATATACCTTTTAATGGTCCAATTTCAGAATGTAGAGTTGGAAGAATTAATGATAAATTTGTCCTCAATCCTTCATTTGAGCAATTAAAAGATGCTGATATTGACATTATGGTTGGTGCAACTTTCGATAATATTTTAATGGTAGAAGGCGAAATGGATGAAGTTTCTGAAACAGAAATGTTAGAAGCTATTAAATTTGCTCACGAAGCTATTAAGAAACAATGTACTGCTCAAATAGAATTGGCTGAAATGGTTGGAAGTACAGTTAAAAGAGAATACAACCACGAAACAAATGATGAAGAGCTCAGAGAAAAAATTCATAAAGATACTTATGATAAAATTTATCAAGTAGCCAAAAAAGCAGAAAGTAAACATAAAAGAGAAGAAAATTTTAAAGCAATAAAACAAGAATTTATAGATTCATTACCTGAAGATGCAGAAATAAAAGAATCTATGATTAATAGATATTACGGTGAAGTTGAAAAAGAAGCTGTTCGTAATCTTGTTTTAGACGAAGGTATCCGTTTAGACGGAAGAAAAACTAATGAAATTCGCCCAATCTGGTGTGAGATTGATTCTTTGCCGGCAGCTCATGGTTCTGCTATCTTTACTCGTGGAGAAACTCAGTCATTAACAACTGTAACTCTTGGAACCAAACTTGATGAAAAAATTATTGACGAAGTAATGCTTCAAGGTAGAGATAAATTTTTGCTTCATTATAATTTTCCTCCATTTGCAACAGGCGATGCTCGTCCTTCAAGAGGTATTAGCCGTCGTGAAGTTGGACATGGTAATTTAGCTCATCGTGCTTTAAAAAGAATGATACCCAATTCAGAAACAAATCCTTATACAATTCGTGTTGTTTCAGATATTCTTGAATCAAACGGTTCGTCTTCAATGGCAACTGTATGTGCTGGAACCTTAGCTCTTATGGATGCTGGTGTTAAGCTTAAGAAACCTGTTTCCGGTATTGCTATGGGATTAATTACAGATGTAAAATCAAACAAATTTGCTGTTTTATCAGATATTTTAGGTGATGAAGACCATTTAGGAGATATGGATTTTAAAGTAACAGGAACTCAAGAAGGAATTACTGCTACTCAAATGGATATTAAAGTTGACGGTTTACCTTATGAAATTTTAGAGCAAGCTTTAAATCAAGCTAAAGAAGGTCGTTTACACATACTAAAAATACTTACTGACACTATTAGTGAGCCACGTGAAGATTATAAACCTCACGTTCCTAGAATTGAGAAAGTAATTATCCCTAAAGAACTTATTGGTGCTTTAATTGGCCCTGGAGGAAAAATTATTCAAGAAATTCAGGCAACAACTAATTCTGTTATTACTGTTGAAGAAGTTGATAATTTAGGTATTGTCTCTGTTTCTGCAATCAATAAAGAATTTATTGATGCTGCTCTTAATAGAATTAAAATTATTACAGCAGTTCCTGAAGTAGGAAAAGTTTATGAAGGACCGGTTAAAACAATTACAAATTTTGGTGCTTTTGTTGAAATAATGCAGGGTAAAGAAGGTTTGTTACACATATCTGAAATAGAAAAACATCGTATCAAGTCTGTTGATGAAGTTTTGAAAGTTGGTGATATTGTAAAAGTTAAATTACTTGAGGTTGATAAAAACGGAAAATTAAGACTTTCAAGAAAAGCCTTGTTATAGTTTTTTAAGATTTTAATATAGTTTTAGGGATTACATAATTGTAATCCCTTTTCTTATATATGATATTTTTCGGAAAGTCAATATTATTTTGTTTACATACTAAGATAAAAACAATTAAAATATACTCATCATTTGTCTTCTGTTAAAAAACAGCCTTAGCAATCTCCTGAATACCTTTACCTGCACCAAGTGTGTAATAATGTAACACCGGAACATTATGTTTAATCAATTCTTTCGATTGGTTTATTGTCCATTCAACGCCAACTTGGTTTACTTCTTTATTCGTTTTACATTTTTTTACTTCTTTAACCAGTGCTTCGGGAATTTCAACATTAAAAATTCGAGCTAATACGTTAATTTGATTTAATAAAGCTATTGGTTTTAATCCGGGAATAATTGGCACATTAATATCTTTTTGTCTGCAAAGCTCAACAAATTTGAAATATTTTTCATTGTCGAAAAACATTTGTGTAATAATATAATCGGCACCTGCATCAACTTTTTGTTTCAGATATTCTAAGTCGGTTTCAATATTTGGAGCCTCTGCGTGTTTTTCGGGATATCCGGCAACACCTATTGAAAAGTTTGTGTGCATAGAATCTTCTGACTCATTATATAGATATTTACCATTATTCATGTTTTTTATTTGTTTCACTAAGTCAATAGCATAAGCATGACCACCTTCTTCGGGAGTAAACGATTTTTCATTTGGACCTGCATCGCCTCTAATCACAAATAAATTATTAATGCCAAGAAATGATAAATCAATAAGAGCATTTTCGGTTTCATTCTTTGTAAATCCGCCACAAGTGAGATGTGATACAACATTTATATTATATTTATTTTTTAGAGCAGCACTAAGAGCTACAGTTCCGGGACGTTTTCTTATGGTTCTTTTTTCAATTAATCCGTTACTTAATTTTTTGTGCAATACCTCATCTTTATGATAAGTAACGTTAATAAATGAAGGATTATATTCAATTAAGGGGTCAACAATATTATAGATTTTATTAATATCATGTCCTTTTAATGGTGGAACTATTTCAATAGAGAAAAGAGTTTTTTTTGATTTATTTATTTGGTCGACAACTCTCATAGTAAATTTTTTATAATTTTATTTTTTGTAAAGATATTAATTATGCTGAAGATTGTGAAAAATGATTGTTAATTTTTTATGAACTAACCAGTCAGTCATGCTGAACTTGTTTCAGCATCTGTTAATTGAGTGAAAGATAGGGATTCCGAAACAAGTCCGGAATGACGGATGGGATATACTTGCCACGGCAGGGAATTCCCTCTTGGAGAAGGGGGTTAGGGAGATTGATTTTTATTTGCAGTTCATTCGGATTACAAATCCGAAAGAGCAGAGACTACTCCGGAAAGCCTTCATAGCCGTCATTGCGAGGGCGAAGCCCAAAGCAATCTGTTAATCAACACGTAGGGATTGCTTCTCCGCCGGCTGGCGGATCGCAATGACGAAAAACACTTTTCGGAATGGATTCAACTTTCAAACTAATATTTACTTATAATTTAAGTTTTGTGATAATAATCTCTCTGCCAGATTAATACTAATATTTTTTCGTTTTGCATAATCCACAGCTTGGTCTTTCGATATTTTACCTAATCCGAAATATTTAGAATTTTTATTTGCAAAATACAATCCACTGACTGAAGCCGTTGGATACATTGCAAAATTTTCGCTTAAAGTTATTCCTGTGTTTTTTTCAACATCCAATAAATCGAAAAGACCCTTTTTCCCCGAATGGTCTGGGCAAGCAGGATAGCCGACTGCCGGTCGAATACCTTGAAATTTTGCTTTTTTTAATTCGTTTTTACTAAGATTTTCGTTTGGAGCATATGCCCAAAATTCTTTTCTAACTCTTAAGTGTAACAACTCGGCAAAAGCCTCGGCGAGTCTGTCAGAAATTGTTTTAAATAATAAGTTTTGATAGTCGTCGGTTTTATTTAACTGCTTTTCAATGTTAATGCCGGTTGTTAAAGCAAAAGCTCCAATATAATCGTTTATTCCGGTATTTTTAGGTGCAATAAAATCAGATAATGATAAATTTTTGCTACTATCAGCTTTTTCTTGCTGTTGACGCAAAGTGTGAAAAGTTGTTAATACTTTTGTTTTTGTTTCGTTGGTATAAATTACAATATCATCATTAACAGAATTTGCAGGGAAAAAACCTACAACAGCTTTTGCTTTAAGCAGATTGTTTTTAATAATATCGTCTAACAAAATTTGAGCATCATCATATAATTTACGAGCTTCAATGCCAACGTTAGAGTCGTCAAGTATTTGTGGAAATCTGCCTTTTAATTCCCATGCTTTAAAAAAGAAATCCCAGTTAATGTATTCTTTAATATCTTTAACCGGATAATTGTCGAAAACTTTAACGCCTTTTATTTTTGGAATAATAGGTTTTTCTTTGTCAAAGTTTAATGTTAGTTGGTTTTTACGGGCATCTTTTAAAGACAAATATTCCATGCTTTTTTTATTATAGTGGGCTTCTCTAATTTTTTTATATTCTTCAGATATCGATTTAATATAATCTTCTTTTTTCTTAGCGTTCAATATTTTATTTACAACCATAACTGCTTGTGAGGCATCTCCGGCATAAATTGTAGCACCACTATATTCGGGTGCAATTTTTACAGCAGTATGAATTTTTGATGTTGTGGCACCACCAATCAATAAAGGAACAGTAAAATTATTTTGCTCCATTTGTTTGGCAACATTTACCATTTCTTCCAACGACGGAGTGATTAATCCGCTTAGGCTGACAATGTCAACTTTTTCTTTTATTGCTGTTTCTATTATGTTTTTAGTAGAAACCATAACTCCCATATCAATAATTTCGTAGTTATTACACGACCAAACTACACTAACAATATTTTTTCCAATATCGTGAACATCGCCTTTCACTGTTGCCAATAAAATTTTTCCTGCAGATTTTGTTTTTGTGTTTTGATCTTCTTCAATATATGGTTGTAAAATTGAAACCGCCTTTTTCATTACTCTTGCAGTCTTAACAACTTGAGGTAAAAACATTTTACCTTCGCCAAATAGTTTGCCTACATAATTCATGCCGGTCATTAACGGACCTTCAATAATTTCTATTCCTGAATTATATTTTTTTAAAGCTTCTTTCAAATCTTCTTCAAGAAAATCAACAATACCTTTAGTTAAAGCATGTTTTAGTTTTTCGTCAATATTAAGATTTCTCCAGTCTGCAATTTTAATTTTTTTATCGTCAACATTTTTTATGTTTTGAGCAAAATCAATTAATCGTTCGGTAGCATCGTCTTTTTGGTTAAGCACAACATCTTCAACGAGTTGTAATAAATCTTTTGGTATTTCGTCATAAATTTGCAGCATCCCGGGATTAACAATAGCCATGTCCATTCCGGCTTTTATAGCATGGTATAAAAACACAGAGTGCATTGCTTCTCTAACGGTGTTATTACCTCTAAATGCAAACGAAAGATTGCTTACTCCACCACTTACTTTAGCATGTTTGAGATTTTTTTTAATCCATGCAGTTGCATTAATAAAGTCAACAGCCAGATTATTATGTTCTTCAATTCCTGTGGCAACTGTTAGAATATTGGGGTCGAAAATTATGTTTTGAGCTTTATAATTTACTTTGTTGACAAGAATATCGTAAGCACGTTTACAAATTTTAATTTTTTCGTCGTAAGTAACTGCTTGACCTTTTTCGTCGAATGCCATAATCACAACAGCTGCACCGTAATTTTTAATTTTTTCGGCTTTTTCAATAAATGCTTTTTCGCCTTCTTTTAAACTTATTGAATTAACAATAGCTTTACCTTGCAAACATTTTAAACCGGCTT
>JAGLDO010000060.1 GCA_023145555.1 Bacteroidales bacterium | reverse complement strand
TTTTGGCTCGCTTTTTTTTTGTCTCGGATTTATTTCAATTGCTATAAATATTTTGTCCCTAACGACACATTTTATTTTTATCATCCTCTGATCTTTCGGATATGCAATTCAAACGTACTAATATACAGCTTGTTAATTCGGGATTACAAATCCCGAACAGCAGTGAGAATACCTAAAATCCGCAAATGAATTTTTATTCGTTTATAGATTAAATGATTATCCGTAGCACGGTTAACTTATATAGATGACAGCAAATTATAATCAACTTGCTGATTAACAACAAATCCGTGCCACGGTTTGCGGATTTAAGGTTTTAAAAGAATATGTTAAATAACTCTTTTTTAATTAAGGCACAAATAAAATTAGATTAAAATACTTAATATCAGCAAAATAGACAAAGAAATTAACAAAAGAATCTAAAAAAAAATTCTTTAACAGTAAGTTGAAAAATCTAAAACTTATTAGCATTTTTGCAATAAGTTAAATTATAGTAAAAATCATTTTAATTTTTATTTGATATGGCAAAAATGACAGCAAAAGACTACATGGACAGAGAAGATAAATTTGGAGCACACAATTATCATCCACTTCCAGTAGTATTAGAAAAAGGAAAAGGTGTTCATGTATGGGACACAGACGGAAAAAAATACTTTGATTTTCTTGCATCGTACTCAGCAGTAAACCAAGGTCATTGTCATCCAAAAATTGTTAAGGCAATGACAAAACAGTCTGAAAAATTAGCTTTGACATCAAGAGCTTTTTATAATAATGTTTTGGGTGAGTGGGAAGAATACATAACAAAATATTTCGGATATGATAAAGTGCTTCCTATGAATTCAGGAGCTGAAGCTGATGAAACAGCTATAAAACTTTGTCGTAAATGGGCTTATAAAGTTAAAAAAGTACCACAAAACGAAGCAAAAATTATTGTTTGTAATGGCAATTTTCATGGTAGAACAATAACAATTATTTCATTATCGTCAGACCCTGATGCATTTAAAGATTACGGTCCATTCACACCGGGATTTGAAAAAATTGAATATAATGATATTGAAGCTCTTAAAAAAGCAGTTCAAGATCCTACTGTAGCAGGTATGTTAGTTGAACCTATTCAAGCTGAAGCAGGTGTTTATGTTCCAGAAGACGGATACTTAAAAACAGCTGCAGACTTATGTAAAAAACACAATGTTCTTTTCATGGCTGACGAAGTACAAACAGGACTTGCCCGTACAGGTAAAATGTTAGCTTGCGATTACGAAGATGTTAGACCTGACATTTTAATTCTTGGAAAAGCTATTTCAGGTGGTATGTTCCCTGTTTCTGCTGTATTGGCTGACGATAAAATTATGCTTACAATATTACCCGGCGAACACGGTTCTACTTACGGTGGAAACCCTATTGCCGCTAAAGTTTCTATTGCTGCACTTGAAGTTATTAAAAACGAGAAGCTTTGTGAAAACTCAATGAAAATGGGTCAAATTTTCAGAGATGAAATGTCAAGCATTAAATCGGAAATGATTGAAAATGTTAGAGGAAAAGGGTTGCTTAATGCAATTGTTATTAAACCTAAAAATGGAAAAACAGCTTGGGATGTTTGTCTTGCTCTAAAAGAAAATGGTTTGTTAGCAAAACCAACACACGATCATATTATTCGCTTCACTCCTCCTCTTGTAATTAATGAGAAACAAATGAGAGAAGCTATTGAAATTATTAAAAAAACTTTTGAAGATTTTCAATAATCGGATATTTGTAAATAATCTAAAAAAGGGCTATCATTGATAGCTCTTTTTTTATAATTAAAAAAATCAGCTAAAAAATCTGTGATAAGTATAATAATATAGAAAATGAAACAATTAATTTTAGTTCGTCATGCTCAGGCTGAAACAGATAATAATTCAAGTGATTTAGAAAGAAATCTAACTGTTTATGGTAAACAAACAGCTAGATTGGTTGCAAAAAATATTGTCGAAAAACGTATTAAACCTCAACTAATTATTTCAAGTCCCGCCAATAGAGCTAAACAAACAGCAGTGATTTTGGCAACAGAGCAAAATTATCCACTTGAAAAAATCGCCACAAACAATCTGTTATACAGTGGATTTACTTCAATTGATTTATTAAATATTATTTCAAAAATCAATAATGATTATAATTGCATTATGATTATTTCACACAATCCTGATTTATCAACAATTGCAAATAATCTATTAATAAGCAGTTTTATTAATTTTAAACCGTCAACCACTATTGGTTTAGAATTTAATGTTGATGATTGGAGCAATGTTAGAGCGAGAGAAGGTAAATTATTTTTATTTGAACAAGAATAATTTTTTCTTTTAAAAATTATTTAATTTTGAGTCAACTCCGAAAAGTAAAAAACCACGTCATTGCGAGGAACGAAGCAATCTATAGCTCTATAATTCAACATGTTGAGATTGCTTCTCCGCCAGCTGGCGGATCGCAATGACGAAAAACACTTTTCGGAGTTAACTCAATTTTTATTTTTTGATTTTAAAAAATAAACCGGACTTATTAATAGAACTAAAATAGAAACAATAATAAGGCTAATCCCTACTCCATATTTATCTGCAAAAAAACCTATTGTTGGAGCAAAAATTGCAGCTGCTAAAGTTTTTACCTGAGACTCAAACGATAAAATAGTTGCAAGAATTTTTTTGTCTGTTTTATCACTCAAATAAGCAATTCCAATAGGTTTTCTAATATTTTCAATTATTAATATAATTATGAAGAATATTATTGATAAAAAAACAAATTTTGTATTATAAAAAAATCCGGAAAAAATTCCCATTAAGAATCCAAAAATCAAACTTAGATTTAAAATTTTGGTAACATTTTTGAATAAGCTTGAAAAATTACCTGAGTTACGTGCCGCAACCGAAGTAATAATATATATTACAAAATATGATACACCAACAACAATAGAAATTTGTTGTTTTTCATTAACAGCAAAAATTAATGGTAATGAAAGAGCAAATGTTTGTAATATTGGCTGCAAATAATCTTTAGAAATCTTAAAAAATCCACTATAAACAGACAAATTGGCTGTTATTTTTAGAATATGGATATTTTTTATTGAACGAATAAACGTTTTAAAGACTTTTTTAAACTGATGCTTTATTAAATCTGTTTTAAATTCTTTCAACTCACCATCTAATTCCTTAGGATAAGAAATCATCAATAATAAATCAATAAAATAAGGGATTATAGAACATATAAAAATCAGTCTAAAAGTTCCTGTATAAAAAACAATAGCAGCAGCTACAAGTGAAGATATTGCCGAGCCTATTTGTGAAGCAGACCTTGTGTGACCATAATAATAAACCTTTTGGTCTTCCCAGTGTTTGATTTTTAAATACTCAAAAATCATTGCTTTATGAGTTCCCGTACGGAAAGCATCACCAAAGGCATAAAACAAAATGGCTATAACAAATAAATAATACTTAGTAGCAAAATAAAATATTACAAACGAAATGATATAACTGATAAACGAAAAAATCATTGTTCTTCTTCTTCCAAAGGAATCAGCAATTATACCCGAAGGAATTTCAAGAATGTTAACAAAAATTTCACGAATAGTATATATTGTTCCAATTTGCAGAAATGTAAGACCTGTTTCTAAAAAAAACAATAAAATAAAAGCGTCAAAAAAACGAAAGTTTTTTAAAAATCCATATAAGCAAAATTTATAATACTGTAAATCTTTGTCGAATCGTTGCTTACTGTATATTTTATTCGTTTGAATAAAATTATCCATAACTATATATGGTTTCCTTTTTAATTAACAGAAGTATATGAAGTGTTTATGTAGCTGATTCAACGATTTAAAATCGAATCAACTACGAAAAAAATATTTATCAATTTTGAGTTGCAAATTGAATTTCTTTTGTTGTTTGGTTACCTAATTTATCAAGAGCTCTAATTTTTAAGGTTATATTTGAATCTCCTTTAAATCCGCTTATTTTACCTTGATAAATTTTTTCGGGAGCACCATTAACAGAATAATAAATTCTATCGTAAGCCACTGTTGAATTGGTAACTGAAAGATATAAGGCAACTTGTGTTGGATATAAATCAATTTGTTTTCCATTATATTCTTTTTTCCCAAATGAACGAGTATTAAAGCGGACAAAAATTTTAGGGCCTGTGTTATCAATAGAAAATTTAACACTATCGTATGAAACATTACCTAATAAATCAACAGCTCGCAGTTTGATAAAGTATTGTTTACCTTTCTTTAAGTTAGAAATAAAGCGTGTGTAAACCTTTTCCTGTGTGCCATTTATTGAATAATAAATATTCTCAATAGGCACCTTTTTGTCAGTAGCCGACAAAAATAAAACAACTGCTGCAGGATAAACATCTAACATTTCCCCATCAAAACTTTTCTTTCCCAACGAAACAATGCTAAAACGAGAATATATTTCAGGACCAACATTATCTCCGGATAGATTAAATTTCAATGTATTAGTATTACTAACATTATCGCAACCAATTATTTGCACTTTATGCACATTATCATCTTGTATTAAAAATGGTTTATCATAAGGTTTTTCATTACTACTGTCGAGCTTATAATTAAGTGAATTTAAACCGGATTCTTTATCGCTTGCTTTTAAAAATACCTTAGTATTCTTATTCACAAATGCAGTATCACTAATTTTAAAAACTTTCCCTTGAAAATAATAGCTTAACTTTGGACCGGATAAGTCAATATATGATGCTTTATTTCTTGTGCTCTGTTGAGATGCCATACTTCTATTATTAACGTTATCAACAGCATATGATTTAATTGATAATGAACCTGAAACAGTTGATAGATTAACCGGTTTTTCATATTTTTTATATTCACCGTTATTAAGTGAGTAATAAATTCCATTAACATCAGCTTTATTATCAACAGCAGTAAGTTTCAATTGTGTTCTTCCTGATGAATATTCTTTTCCATTATTTATAAAACTAACTCCAATAATTTCCTCAACCAAAATTGGAGGTATTCTGTCAACATAAAACTCAAAAGTTTTTATAGTTTCTTTATTATTAACTTTATCAATGGCATAATATTCTATTTTATGTTCTCCTTCTTTGAGATATTTTAAAGGTATTTGATACTTATATATTTTTTTAGTTCCAGAATCTATTGTATAATAAACGGTTCCAACACCTGAACTATTATCGGTAGCACTTAGTCCAATTTTTGATCGACCAGATAAAATATTATTAAATTTATCTACTTTAACTTCTAGTTTTGTTTCAGGGCACGTTAAATCAATATTATATTCTTTAGTAATAACTTTTTCAACATTACCAACATTATCAACAGAGTAATATTTTAGTTTATATTTTTTTTCTTTATCAAAAATTATTGGTTTCGAATATTTAGAATAAGCTGCGCCATCAATTGAGAAATATGTGAATTGAACCCCAGACATTGCATCTGTGGCAGATAATGAAATATTAACATTACCGGTTAAAAAAACTTCATTGTTATGAATATACTTTTTAGCTTCTCCTAATTTAATGTGTGTTCTAGGTGTGCGACTATCTGTATAAACTTCAAAAATAATATCGTGCAAAGGATAAACTATTTGTTTTGTAGCAGTATCTACTTCCGATGGAGAACGAACAGTATTATATCCTTCGGTATCGAAATACATTGGGTTTGAATATTTTTTTGTCTCTGCGCTATGCAAAAGATAAGATTTTGCATCTTCGTTGGGAGAAGTAGCAATTCTTAAATAAACAGGAAGCGATTTATTAATATATAATTTCCCTTCAGGAGAATTGTATATTCGTTTTTCTTCTGTTTTTTGTTCTTGTGCACTTGCATTAAAAAATAAGAAAACAAATATTAATAAGCTGGTAAATTTTTTTAACATAATTTGGTATATTTTAAATTTTCAATAAAGATATTAATAATAAAAAAAAACGACAGCAAATAAAGACATAAATTTTAACAAATTTTAAAACCCATTACTAAGATATCGTCAACTTGTTGATAATTAACTCCTTTCCATTCATTAAACTTTTTCTCGAGCATTTCTTTTTGCACCTGCATTGGTTTATCGTGAATTTCTAAGAGAATTTTTCTAAAATATTTTGGGAATAATTTTCGTCCATCATGTCCTCCAAACTGATCAATATAACCATCAGAGAATAAATAAAATGTTGTAGGAACATCAACATTAATGGTGTGTTTGGTAAAAACTCGTTCGTCTTCTTTTTGATCTCCACCTATTCCTTTTCTATCTCCTTTTATTGTTTTAAGTTCATTATTTTGTATATAAACAACAGGATTGTTTGCACCTGCAAATTCAACTATTTTCTCTTTGGCTTTTATAACACAAAGCGACATATCCATTCCATCTTTATTCTCAGAATATTTTTGTTTTAATGCATAACGCACTTCTTTATGTAATTCATTGAGAATTAAGTCTGCATCAACAATCCCACGGTTAACCATCTCATTCAATATATTAATACCAATCATCGACATAAAAGCTCCAGGCACACCATGTCCTGTGCAGTCAACAGCCGAGATAATAAAATTATTGGAATTTATCAGTTTATTTAAAGATCCTTTTTCTTTAATTTTTTCAATTATTGAGCCTTGTTCTTTGAAACTAGAACTTGCCTCTGAGAACCAATAAAAATCGCCACTTACTATGTCACGAGGTTTAAAAAATATGAATGATTCCGGCAGATTTCTTTTTAATTTATCAATTCCGGGTAATAAAGCATCTTGAATACGTTGAGCATAATTAATACTTCGAGTAATATTTAGGTTCTGAAACTTAATATGATCAAGTGCTCTTGAAATTTCTAAATTTGCTTGTTTTTTTTGTTTATACCCTCTGTATACTACAAATGCAATAATACCGATAAAAATAAATCCAACAATTAAAAAAACTCTATACATTGCTTCGGTTTTTAATTGTGCTTTTTGTTCTTTAATTTTTAATTCTTTTATTTCTTTTTCTTTATTTAAAAGGCCAATTTTCAATTGCCTTTCTTTGCTAATTTTTTTCTCTTTAAGCAATGAGTTTTCTGTGTTTTTAAGTTCAGATTCTTTCTCGGCAACAATTTTAGATGCTTGTTTTTTAATTTCCTGCATCTTTTTTTGATTTTCTGTTATTTGCTCGTTTTGTATCTTTTTTTGAAAAGATGCATATAAATTAAAGTAATATGAAGATTTTTTATCATCTCCTATTTTTTTATAATTTTCAGAGAGCATCCCGTAACAAGTCCTCATTAACTTAATGTTATTATATTGTTTCGAAATATCTAGTGCTTCTGAAATATATTTGTTTGCTTCAATATAACGTTTAACTGTAACTAAGGGAACAGATAAATTAATTAAACATGTTGCTATATCTTCTTTTTTATTAATTGTTCTGCAAATTTTCAAACTCTTACGGAAATACAAAATTGAAGATTCATAATCACTCTTGTCTGAAAAAATCATTCCAATATTAGAATATATTGACTTTATTGCATTATTATTACCAATTTCAATATTAATTACCAAAGATTTATTAAAATAGTCTATTGATTTGTCATAATTTTCCTGATACCAATATAAAAAAGCAAGTTTGTTTAAATATCGAGCTGTTTCAATCTTGTTTCCTTCGCTCTGATATGTATTAATTTTTTGCAGATAGTCATTAATATTATTAGTTGTTTGAGAAAAAAGACCTTGCGTTATTATAAAAAATAATATTAAAGGTATCAGATTGAATAAATTATTTAAATATTTTATTGGATTGTCTGTTGTTTTCATCTTTGATTCAAGTTGCAAAAAAAAATTATTTTTCATTAATAAACTTCTTTATTGTATCGAAAAATTTTGTATTCTTTATAGGCTTAGTAACAAAGCCATCAGCACCATCGTTAAAATATTTTTCCTTTTCATTT
>JAGLDO010000006.1 GCA_023145555.1 Bacteroidales bacterium | reverse complement strand
CACACACATTCTTCTTCAACATAAAAATCTGCTACAGGGCTGCAAATAGGTGAAGCATAACTGTCATTTGTTCCGGTTGCTTCAAGATTCGACTGTTTCCATAAATTGTTTCTACCACTAACAGATGAGTTTAAAGCAGCTCGCATTCTTGTTTTTTGACCTTCGGTAAACATAACGTCACAAGAGGAGTAGTCCATATAATTTTGTACATTATCAAGAGAGCCACAACTAATCTGATTTACATTACATGAACTATTTGTTACTCCAATTGTTAAAGGAGTATCATCAACATAATCATCAATATCGCAGTTTGATTCTAAACCCGGGACATTAGAATTTCCCCAAGGGTGCATGAGATTAAGATAATGACCAATTTCGTGTGTTAATGTATGACCGGAACCTACATAACGATAAATACTTACAACTCCATCTAAAGCGGCACTAACCCCAGGGTAATGTGACCATGCAGCAGCTCCCGATTCAATTGATTTTACTGACCAGATGTTTAAATATTTTGTGTTATCCCAACCCGGAACTGCATATTTTACGCCATTATCTGCATCGTAAGTTTCAAGTGATTGGGTTCGTGTAATGCCATCTGTACAATTACCTTCAGGATCGATTTTGGCTAAACGAAATTCAACTCTAATGTCTGCAACAATATCTTTAAATTCATGAATTGTTTGTGAAACATCAGTATTTAGTTTTCTGTAATCGTTATTTAAAACATCTATGGCTGATTGTATTTTTTCTTTTGTTATATTTTCCTCACCATAATCGTGAACAACATGAAAAACAACAGGAATAATCAACACATCTTCTTCTGTAAGGTTTTTTCTTAAAGAATATTCTTGAGTAAATTTTTCAAGCTTTGCTCTTCTTGTTAAAATTGAAGGATCATTTTTTACAGCTTCCTGATCAAAATTAACTGTTCCGCACCAATTACCTTTTTGAGCCTGTGTAGCAAAAGTAAAAATAAGCAACAGACTTAAAATGAATATTTTTTTTAATAATAATTTTTTCATACGGTTATAGTTTTTTTATGGGGGTAATCAATGTTAAAATGTAAACCAATACTCTCATGTCTTTCTTGAGCCATTTTTATTATCAGATACCCAACATTAATCAAGTTTCTAAGTTCGCAAAGTTGTAGCGATAAAGTTGATTTTTTATATAAATCTTCTGTCTCTTGGTAGATGATTCCCAGTCTTGTTAACGCCCTTTGCAGACGTAAATTTGAACGCACAATACCAACATAGTTGCTCATTATTTGTTGCATTTCTCTATAGTCTTGAGTAATAAGCACCATTTCTTCGGGGTGAGATGTGCCTTCTTTATTCCAAGCAGGGACGCCATTTTTAAAATCAATATTTTTCAAATCATTAATAGCATGCTTTGCAGCTTTGTCAGCATATACAATCGCTTCAATTAATGAATTTGAAGCTAAGCGGTTTGCTCCGTGTAAGCCAGTAGAAGAAACTTCACCTGTAGCATATAAATTATTTATAGATGTTTGTCCTTCCATATTCACTTTTATTCCACCACATTGGTAATGTGCTGCAGGTACAATAGGAATCATGTCTTTTGCTACATCAACGCCAATTGATAAACATTTAGATGTTATATTTGGGAAATGATTTTTAAAATCCTTAATATCCAGATGTGTGCAGTCTAAATACAAGTGGTCTTCTCCCGATGTTTTCATTTCGTTGTCAATAGCACGAGCAACAATATCGCGAGGAGCAAGTGAGCCTCGTTCGTCATATTTTTGCATAAACTCTTTGCCGTGTTTGTCTTTTAAAATACCACCAAAACCTCTAACAGCTTCAGAAATTAAAAAAGAAGGTCGTTCACCAGAATTGTATAATGAAGTTGGGTGAAATTGTACAAATTCCATATTTTCAATAATACCTTTTGCACGATAAACCATAGCAACACCATCTCCGCTTGCAATTACAGGATTGGTTGTAGTGTTATAAATATTGCCACTTCCTCCTGTTGCAATTAATGTTTTTTTTGCAAGTATTGTAGTTGTTTTTTTGTTAGATAAATTTAAAATATAAGCCCCATAACATTCAATATCTGTATGATAACGTTTTATTATTTTACCAAGTTGGTGTTGTGTAATTAAATCTATGGCAAAATGATTCTCTAAAATATCTATGTTAGGATTATTTTTGACTTTTTCACTTAATGCTCTCTGAATTTCAAAGCCGGTATTATCTTTATGGTGAAGAATTCTGTGTTCAGAATGACCACCCTCTCTTGCTAAATCGTATTCTCCATTTTTAGTTTTATCAAAATCAGCACCCCAATTTATTAATTCTTTAATTTGGTTTGGTGCTTCTTTAACTATCATTCTCACAACTTGTTCGTTGCAAAAATGATCACCGGCAATTAAAGTGTCGTTAACATGTTTTTCGTAATTGTCTGGCTCATAAGTTACAGCAGCTATTCCGCCTTGTGCATATCTTGTATTTGTTTCTTCGAGATTAGTTTTGGTAACGACGCAAACTTTCCCATAGTGTGCAACTTTTAAAGCAAAGCTTAAACCGGCAACGCCGGTTCCTAAAACTAAAAAGTCATACTTTTTTATCATAAAATTTTTTTGAAACATTTTTTAACTTTGCAAAGTTATAAAAATGAGATTGTTTTAATGAAAAATTTTTAAAAAAATAAATTTAATACAAAAAAAGTGTTTTTTATGAAAAACAAACAAAATGATTTACTTTTGCGTCATTAAAATTTAATAATAAAAAATACAAAATAGATGAACCAACAAGATCTTTTTAAGAAAATAATTGCACACTCAAAAGAATATGGATATGTTTTTCAATCAAGTGAGATATATGACGGATTGAGTGCTGTTTACGATTATGGACAATATGGTGTAGAGTTAAAAAATAATATTAAAGATTATTGGTGGAAATCAATGGTGCTTTTAAATGAAAATATTGTTGGATTAGATTCTGCCGTTTTTATGCACCCAAAAGTATGGAAAGCTTCTGGTCATGTTGGTGCTTTTAACGACCCTTTAATAGATAATAAAGATTCAAAAAAACGATATAGAGCAGATGTTTTAATTGAGGATTATATTCAAAAAATTGAAGCAAAAATAAATAAAGAAATAAAAAAAGCTGCTAAACGTTTTGGTGAGCAATTTGACGAAACTCAGTTTGTTGCAACAAACAAACGTGTTGTTGATTATAAAGAAAAAATAAATGCTGTTCAAGAAAGGTTTGTTAAGGCGTTAAATGATAACGATTTAGCAGAAATAAAACAAATTATTGTTGATTGTGAAATTAACGACCCTGTTTCAGGTACAAAAAATTGGACAGATGTGCGACAATTTAATTTAATGTTTGAAACACAATTAGGTTCAGTTAGCGAGGATTCAAATACAATTTATTTAAGACCGGAAACAGCACAAGGTATTTTTGTTAATTATTTAAATATTCAAAAGTCAGGCCGCATGAAGTTGCCATTTGGTATAGCTCAAATAGGTAAAGCTTTTCGTAATGAGATAGTTGCCCGTCAATTTATTTTCCGTATGCGGGAGTTTGAGCAAATGGAAATGGAATTTTTTGTTCGCCCCGGTGAAGAAAAGAAGTGGTTTGAATTCTGGAAAGAAAAGAGAAAAAAATGGCATCTTGCTCTTGGTATTAATGATGAAAAATATCGTTTTCATGAACATGAAAAATTAGCACACTATGCTAACGCTGCTGTTGATATTGAATATAAATTCCCGTTTGGTTTTAAAGAAGTTGAAGGAATTCACTCAAGAACAGATTACGATTTGTCTCAACATCAGGATTTTTCAGGCAAGAAATTACAATATTTCGATAGTGAATTAAATAAGAGTTATGTTCCTTATGTTATTGAAACATCAATTGGAGTTGACAGAATGTTTTTATTAATATTATCGAATTCTTATTGTGAAGAAAAAATTGAAAAAGACAATGGCGAAACAGACCAGCGTGTAGTTTTACGAATTCCTCCATTTTTAGCTCCTGTAAAATTAGCAGTATTGCCATTAGTAAAAAAAGACGGTTTGCCCGATATGGCTCATAAAATTGTTGACGATTTAAAATTTGATTTTAATTGCCAATATGATGAGAAAGATTCAATAGGAAGACGTTATCGTCGCCAAGATGCTATTGGAACCCCATTTTGCATAACGATTGACCATCAAACTATAGAAGATAACACAGTTACAATTCGTTATAGAGATACAATGGAACAAGAAAGAGTTGAAATTAAAAAACTTAATCAGATTATTAACGAGAAAATTAGTTTAAGAAAAATCTTTGAGAAGTTTTAATCCTTAAATAATTGTGTATTTTAATGTTTTTTTGTTAAAAATGATAAAAAAACATTAAATTTGAAAAAGTTTCATTTATATGGAAATTATTAGCTTTTAATTTATTAATTATTATTTTTTTGTAAAAATTAAGCAAATGAAAAAATTTTTATTCTTCATTATATTAGGATTAATTTTTATTAATTCATCGGCTCAATATCAAGGTTCTGCTGATTTAACAGATTATCGTTTTCAAAAAAGGATTAAAGGTCCTTCTCATAAAAAAAGCAAAATTCTCGAAATTATGGTTGATGATAATAATTATTATTTCGCAGTTACATTTCGAGGTGAAAAAAGTAAGTATGTCTATATTGTAGTTTATTCTTTATACACATGGAAACAGATTGGTAAATATAAATTAGACGATAACAGGTGTGAATTATATAACAGTTATTTTGATAAAGAAGGTGATTTTTTTTATGTAAACTACGATATTTACAAAAACAGATTTAAAAAAATTAATCTAAAATCAGGTGAAATAGAAAATGTTGAATGTACACAAACACCTAAGGGATGCCAAAAACTTGAACCCCATCAATATAAAGTTGAGGCATACACCATTGGCGAAAATTATTTTATTTTTCGTGATAGTAAATTTAAAAACTATCTTAAAATATACGTAAAAAAAGAATTATATGTGCCTGATATTGAAGATTCTGATGATAGACAGGATGTGAAAGTCCAAAAACCTGTGGTTAAAGAACCTGAACCGGAAATTGAAATAGATACTACTAATATAAATGAAAACGTTGATTCTTTAAATGTTAAGGATTCAACAATTAAGAAATAATAATTTTAGACTTCTTAATTTAATTCTTTTCAAGCGAAGTCATTTGACTTCGCTTATTTTTTTATTAAATTTATAACAATCGAAAAAAAAATATTATCTTTAACAGTTTATATAATTGAGACTCTGAATGAATAAAACAATAAAGTATATTTTAATATTTTTAGGAGTAGTTTTGTTAGTATATGCTCTTTGGTATTTCAAATCAATAGTAGCTTATATTTTAATTTCCGCAGTTTTGTCATTAGTCGGTCATCCAATTGTGCAGTTTTTAATAAAACTGCGAATTAAGAAATCCCGACTATCTAAATCATTAAGTGCAGCTATCACCTTAATTTTTTTGTGGGTAATTTTTATATCCTTTTTTCGTTTTTTCATTCCATTAATTGTTAACGAAATAAATGAGTTGTCATCAATAGACATAAATGGTTTGTTGCAAAATTTGAAAAATCCAATTGAAAAAGTTCAGGAAATTTTTGATAAGTTTCAAATAGCTTCAGAAGATTTATCAGTAAATGAATATTTAACATCAAAATTTATCGAAGTTTTTAGTATTTCTGAACTATCTTCATTTTTTGGTTCAATAGCAGGAATTATAGGAAATTTGTTAATAGCATTTTTTTCTATTTCTTTCATTACTTTCTTTTTTTTAAAAGAAGAAGGATTATTTACCGAGGGAATCCTTGCATTTATGCCAACAAAAAAAGAACAAGGAGTACGTCATGTATTACATTCTATTAAATATTTATTGTCGCGATATTTCATTGGCATTTTAATTGAAATTTTGCTTATTATTATTTTAGTAACAACCGGATTAACAATTGTAGGAATTAGGTTTAATCATGCTATTGTTATAGGTCTTCTAGCCGGATTGCTAAATGTAATACCATATATAGGACCATATATTGGTGCTTTTTTTGGTTTAATTATAGGAGTTGCTACAAATTTTGATTTAGAATTTTCTTCTCAATTATTACCATTAATTGCATACATGTCTTTGGTTTTTATTATTGTTCAGTTAATCGATAATATTTTGTTTCAACCATTAATATATTCAAGCAGCGTTAAAGCTCATCCTTTAGAAATATTTTTGGTAATATTAATGGCAGGAAGTCTTTCGGGAATTTTCGGGATGATTTTGGCAATACCTACATATACTGTTATTAGGGTTGTTGCAAAAGAATTTTTTAGTAATTTTAAGATTGTTGATAAACTAACAAAAAACATTTAGTAACAAAAACACAAAAAAATAAATATTATTATTTAAGTTTGTATAAATTAAAATATGAAATGAGGTTTCTTCAGACAAAATTTTTTACACTAATATTTTTTATGTTAACAGTAGAGTTTTCTGTAGCTCAAATTTTTGCTGATTTCACTTTTTTAAATATTACTTGTAAAGCAGATACAATTTCTTTTTCAGATAATTCGTCAGGTGCATCAATAAGTTCGTGGCAATGGGATTTTGGCGATGGTCAAACAGCCACAACACAAAAAACAAAACATGTTTACAATACTTTAGGGGATTTTACTGTTAAACTAGTGATTAGTGATGGAACAAACACAGATTCTGTATCAAAAATTATTACAATTCACAAAAATCCTGTTGCAGATTTTATTGTTGACAGTATTCCCTTTTCAAGCTATTCAAAAAGATTTCGAGATAATTCACAAAGCGATACCAGTAAATTTTCATTTGAGTGGAATTTTAATGATGGATCAGCAATTATAAGTACAGATAGTTCATTTATAAATCATAAATTTCCTGATAAAGGAACTTATAATGTGTATTTTAATATTACAGATGTTAATGGTTGCGACGACGAAATAATTAAAAATATTACTGTTTTTGATAATTTCGTTGTTCCAAATGTAGTAACACCAAATAATGATGGTTTAAACGATTTATTTTGCATAACCTCAAACGGGCAAGTTAAAATTTCAATTACAATTTATAGCAGGTGGGGTAGTGTTATGTATGAATCTCAAACTGCAGAACAAGTATGCTGGGATGCACGAACTCCTGATGGCGAAAAAGTTCAACCCGGAACCTATTTCTATGTAATTCAAATAGAAGGGAACATAGAGTATGAACCAAAAAAAGGCTTCTTTAATGTCTTCTATTAGTAGTTTTATTTTGTCAAGACATTTATAGATATGAAGATTTCGAAAAAAGAAAATGTTTTGAGAATTTTCGGGTCTTTTAATCTATATTATTTCGGATTAATATTGCTTGTTGCCAGCTTGCCATTGTCTCCATATCTCACAAGTGTAGCACAATTTATTTTAGCAGGGAACTGGATTTTAGAAAATAAATTTAAGTCAAGGTTTAAACATATTCTCCAGAATAAAAGTATATTAATATTTTTGTTAATATTTTTTGTTCATATAATTGGATTAATTTACACAAGCGATTTTAAGTACGCGTTTCACGATATAAAAATTAAATTACCATTATTATTACTTCCAATAATTATTGGCACTTCGCAAAAATTAAATTATAAACAACTAAAAATTTTATTACTTTTTTTTGTTGCGGCAACTACTGTCAGCACACTTATAAGCACATCTGTATTATTAGGATTAATAAATTATAAAGTAACAGACATAAGAGAAATATCGATTTTTATATCACATATACGTTTTTCTTTACTGATAAATATTGCTGTTTTTTCATTAGTTTATTATTTCTTTTTTAGTAAAACCAATAAAAAAGAAAAAGTTATTTATCTGATACTGATTATTTGGCTTGCTTTATTTTTATTTATATTACAATCGATTACCGGAATAATTGTGTTTTTTATAGTGGGTTTTGTAGTTGCGATTGGTATATTTATAAAACTAAAAAACAAAAAAATAAAAAAAGTTCTGATTACTTTATTAATAATTACACCCATTTTATTACTAGCTTTATTTACCAAATTTGTTATTGATTTTTATGACGTTGATAAAGTTAATCCTGATACTATTGACCAATACACAAAACTCGGCAATAAATACAAACATGATTTTAACAATAAAATAATTGAAAACGGACATTATGTTTATCTATACGTTTCTGAAAAAGAAATGCGTCCCGAATGGAATAAAATTAGTAAAATTAATTACGACAGCCTTGATAATAAAAATCAGAAAATAAGAAATACTATTACCAGATATTTAACTTCTAAAGAATACAGAAAAGATGCTGAGGGAGTTAAAGAATTAACGAAAAAAGATATTAAGCACATTGAAGACGGGTATGCAAATTATATTTATAAAAACAAGATTAGCCTATCTTCAAGAATATATAAAATTATTTGGCAGATTGACGTTCAGTTTAAGAAAGGAAATCCGAGTGGTCATTCCGTTACGCAACGGTTTGAATACCTTAAGGCTTCGTTTGGAATTATTAAAGATAATTTTTTAGTTGGAATAGGAACCGGTGACTTAAAAACAGCTTTTGCTGAACAATATAATAAAATGAATTCCCCATTATCACAGAGATGGCGGTTGAGGGCTCATAATCAGTTTGTTACTTTTTTTGTGACTTTTGGATTAATTGGGTTTTTAATTATTATTTTTGCAATGATTTATCCAATTTTTCATGAAAAAAAGTTTAAAAATTATTTTTTTATGATTTTTTTAATAATTGTATTATTGTCAATGTTAAACGAAGACACATTAGAAACGCAGGCAGGCGTTACATTTTTTACGTACTTTTACTCTTTATTTTTATTTGGGTATAATCGAAAAGAATTTAAAAAATAAATTAGCGAACAAATATACTTTTTGAAATATTTTTTATGATAAAATTATCGGTTGTAATAATAACATATAACGAAGAAAATAATATTGAAAGATGTTTGCTTTCAGTAAAAGATATTGCCGACGATATTGTTGTAGTTGATTCTTTTTCGACTGATGCAACGCAAGAAATATGTAAGAAATATAATGTAAGAATTTTTGAACATAAATTTGAAGGACATATAGAGCAAAAAAATTGGGCTATTACACAAGCTGAATTCCCTCATATATTATCACTCGATGCTGATGAAGAATTATCTGAAGAGCTTAAAAAATCAATAAAAGAAGTAAAAAACAATTGGAAATATGATGGTTATTATTTTAACCGACTAACTAATTATTGTGGTAAATGGATAAAACATTCCGGTTGGTATCCCGACAAAAAATTGCGTTTGTGGGACAGCCGAAAAGGAAAATGGGCAGGAACAAACCCACACGATAAGTTTGAATTAAACACCAACTGTAATAAATATCATTTAATTGGAGACCTTTATCATTATTCTTATTATTCCATTTCTCAACACATTGAAACAATAAATAAATTTTCAGATATTGCTGCTTTAGCACGTTTTGAAAAAGGTAAAAAATCAAATTTTTTTAAAATAATTTTTAGTCCTTTTTGGAAATTTATTAGAACATATTTTATTAAATTAGGATTTCTCGATGGTTTTTACGGTTTTGTAATAAGCGTAAATTCTGCACATTCAACGTTTTTGAAACAAGTAAAATTAAGTGATCTTAATAAAAATAAATAAAAATTTAATATTAATAGATGGATAAAGTAACAAATAATATATGTTTTTTTAATAGTTGTAAAGCATGGGGGGGTGGTGAAAAATGGCACTACGACATAGCTGTTCGTTTATTAAATAAAAATTATAATATTACATTAGTAACAAACAAAAAAAGTGAACTATTTTACAAAGCTGTTAAATCAAATATTCCGACTATATCAATAAAAGTTTCAAACTTTAGTTTTTTAAATCCTTTTAAAATATTAAAAATTAGCCGGTTATTTAAAAATCATTTAATCAATACAGTTATTTTAAATTTACCTTCTGACTTAAAAGCTGCCGGAATGGCTGCTAAAATTGCCGGAGTTAACAATATCATTTATCGTAGAGGAAGTGCAATACCAGTTAAAAATTCCTTTTTAAACAGATTTCTTTTCAAAAAAATTATAACTGAAGTTATTGTAAATTCAAATGAGACAAAGAACACTCTCAATGCCAAAAACCCAAATATGATTGAGGCGAAAAAAATTAAATTGGTATATAACGGAATTGACTTAAAAAAGTATGACAAGACAACATCAAAAATATATACAAAGTCAAATAATGAGATTATTCTTGGATCTGCCGGAAGATTATCAAAACAAAAAGCTCAAAACTATTTGATTGATATTGCTAAAAAATTAAAATCGAAAAATATTAATTTCAAATTATTAATTGCAGGTGATGGAGAATTAAATAATGAACTTCGCACTTATGCCAAAAAATTGAAAGTCGAAAATGAAGTTGTATTTTTAGGTTTTGTTGAGAATATTAAGTCATTTATGAATAGCATTGATGTTTTTTTGCTGACATCTTTGTGGGAAGGGTTTGGTTATGTTATTGTTGAGGCGATGGCTTGCAATAAGCCGACTGTTGCATTTAACGTAAGCAGTAATCCTGAAATAATTGCCGATAATGAAACAGGTTTCTTAATTGATGATTTTAATATTGATGAATTTACAAGTAAAATTGAGTTACTGATTAATGATAATGAATTGAGAGAAAAATTTGGCAACAAAGCCCGTGAGATTGTTGAAAAAAGATTTGAAATAGAAAATACTGTTAAGCAGATTGAACAAATACTTTATTAATACCAATGCAAACAATTTTAGTTACAGGCAGCAACGGATTATTGGG
>JAGLDO010000059.1 GCA_023145555.1 Bacteroidales bacterium | reverse complement strand
CCCTTATTATTTTATTGTAATCCACTCTAATTTTTATATGACCCATTATTATTTGTCGCAAACAAACTCAATCATTTTTGAAATGGCTTGTTGACAAACAGGGCATAATTCTGATTGATTAGATTTCATCTTGCAATTTTGATAAGGACTGTAAACACCTTTTGCAACATAACCGCCACCTTCAAATATTCCAATTTTATTTTCATATTTTTTTGTTCTTGGGGTTGGAACAGGTGTTTTTTTATCAAGCATATTTTTCCATTTGCTATCGAAATTAACCAAGGTTGTGATGTTTGGCTCCCATGGTTCAACTTTTAAATTATAAAAGTCTTCGTAAGCTACATCTGAAGTGTAATACTCATCTGCTAATCCGGCAAAACCATGTCCAAATTCATGAATGCAAACAGAAGGCGTAAGATTGTTATCTGACGAGCAAGCAGTGTAGTGATTATAAAAACCTCCACCACCATATTTTTTAGTGTTTATTAATATGTAAATTTGGTCATAAGGTACATTAGCCGCAATATCTCTAAACGACTTAGTGTCGAAAGTTGTTAAATAACGGTCAATATCAAATGTGTAAAAGCTTGAATTAATAATTGTGTTTTTATATACACCTTTACCTGGTATGTCAGTTCCGGATTCTTCTGAAACAGATTCTATTGAATAAATATTAAATTTATCTTTATATTTATTGTAGGGTGAAGCATTAAAGAAATATCCGGCAATTCTTTTTACGTCATCATTAAATTTTGACATTTCATCTTTTGTGTAGCCTTCGGCAACAAATACTATATCTACATGATTTGCAGGATTGCCTGAATAAATTATTTTATTTGATTTATAAAATTTTGGCTTTTCTTTATTAATAAAATAGTTATTAGGATTAATATACAATTCAAATATTTTATTGAATTTTCCATCTTTGTATGCCCTTTTATCTATTTCAAAACGAACTGTTTTTTTTGGATATGGGAAAATGGATGTTTGAAAAAAACTGCGTTTTAATTTTTTTGCTTCGGCAGTTGTTTGCCATTCCTGAAAAAGAGAGCAAAAACCGTAGGAATAAATTAATTTGTTTGAAACTGAATCAAGTACTCTTATTCTGTATGTCCCATAATTAAATTTGTCTATTAAATTTTTTTTTGGACCACCCCAGAAAGGTTCCTGTTTTAATTTATTTAGCGATACAGTTTCTTCTTTAGCATCACCGGAAAGAAAATAATCAACGCGTAAAGTCTTTGAAATAAAATAATCATCAAAATTTACTGTTGTTGCATCATTATCGTCATTTGTTGAGTTATCATCATATTTTGTATCAATAATAAAGCCGGTAGCAAATATCATTAATAATATTATAAATAGTAGCAATTTTCTCATGATTTATATATTTAATTTACGAATTTTTATAAATCATTTATTGGATTTATATTCAGAAATGAACGTCTACAAACTTTTTGTTTTTTCTTGCAGCCATTCTTTTTCTTGATTATTTAAGAATGGCGAAATTTTTGCAAACACAGTTTTATGATAATCGTTTAACCATTTAATTTCATCATTTGTAAGCATATCAACATTAATTAATGAATTATCGATATAACATAGGGAAACTGTGTTAAATTTCATGAATTTTCCAAATTCTGTGTCTTTGTCTTTTTCACAAAGTATTAGGTTTTCTATGCGAATACCATATTTACCTTCAATATATATGCCCGGTTCGTTTGAGGTAAGCATCCCTTCTTCAAAATTAATATTTAATGTTGAACTTGCACTAGTCCCAATTCCTTGAGGACCTTCGTGAACGTTTAAGAAAGAGCCAACTCCGTGACCAGTTCCATGACCATAATTTAGATAATTATCCCATAAAAATTTTCGAGCTAAAACATCAATTTGATATCCTTTTGTACCGTAAGGGAATTTTAAAGATGCAATGTTTATGTGACCTTTTAATACAAGAGTAAAATTGTCAATCTCTTCCTGTGTTGGTTTGCCAAGTGATATTGTGCGTGTAATATCAGTCGTTCCATCAAGATATTGACCACCCGAATCAATTAAGAAAATACCTTCTTTCAATAATTCAACATCAGTTTTTTTTGTTGCTTCGTAATGTACAATTGCACCGTGTGAATTATATGCGGCAATAGTCCCGAAACTTAATCCAACAAAATTTTTCTGTTGACTTCTAAAAAATTCCAATTTTTTATCTGATGATATTTCGGTTATTGTTTCATTTAAGATATTATTTTCTAACCAATAAAAGAATTTTGTTAAAGCAACACCGTCTCTTACCATTACTTCTTTAATATTAGCAACTTCAGTAGCATTTTTATTAGCTTTAAGAGTTGTGGTGATATTAATGTCTTCAATTATTTTACAAGAGGAAGGAATTGAATTGTAAATATAAGTATTTGTCTTTGAAGGGTAGATTAAAATATTTTGTGTTTTGCAGAGTTCGTTAATTTTATCATTAATACTATTGTATGGCAGGATAGTTATGTTATCTTTTTTCAATAGTTTTATTATGTTATCATCTAAATCTTTATCAATAAATAAATAGGCATTATCTAAAGTGATTAAGGCATAGCTGATTACAATCGGATTATATTTTATATCATTGCCTCTAATGTTAAAGAGCCATGCAATATCGTCAAGCGAAGATAAAATATGATATGAAATATTTTTATCATTCATAATGCTTCTTACTTGAGAAATTTTTTCAACTCGAGTTTTTCCGGCAAATTTTATATCGTGAATAGAAATATTATTTTTTGGTATTGAAGGTCTATTTTTCCATAATGGTTTAATAAAATCGTGATTGTAATCAATAGTAATATTTTTTTCTTTTAATGATGATTCAATCATTTTTGTAAGACTTATAGAAAATAATTTTCCGTCGAAACCTACTTTAGCATTTTCGTTTAAATTGTTTTTTAACCAATCAATATAACATGGGGAATGAGGAATTTTCATCTTGAAAAGTTGAATGCCGGAATTTTTTAGTTGCTGTTCAGCTTGGATAAAATATCTTGAATCTGTCCATAATCCGGCAATATCTTTAGTTATTACAAGAGTGCCTGCAGAACCTGTAAAACCGGAAGCCCATTCACGTGCTTTCCAATGATTTGCAACATATTCACTTTGATGAGGATCTGTACTTGGAATAATATAGGCATCTAAATTATTCTTTTTTAATAGCTCTTGTATTTTTTTAACAATTTCTTTTGGGTTCATTAAATAGTTATTTTAAGACCTTATATTTAATAATAAAAATAATAAAACAAAACTAATGGTGTATTATTAAATATTATAAATCTTTATCAAAAAAATTATAGGTCTTATCAAAAAAAAAAATTGCACTTATCTTAAAATCAATTGTTTTTAACAAATATTTCACCTCGCCCTTTTGTTAAGAATTTTCCAATATAAGTCGCTTTAATGATTCCCGACGAATGCAATTTATCAATAATTTTATCTTTATATTCAAATGGCAATGAAATTAATAAACCACCTGAAGTTTGTGCATCGCAAAGAACAGCTTTTGCAGTATCTGAAATATTACTATCCCAAACAATATAATCTTTAACATAATCAAGATTGTTTAAAGAACCACCGGGAATTACATTAGAAACAGCAAAATCCCAGGCTTGTCTTAAAAGAGGAACATTATTGAAAAATATTTCTGCATCAATCTTGCTCGATTTTGTCATTTCGAGCAAATGACCAAGTAAACCGAAACCTGTAACATCAGTACATGAATTTACGGGAAAGTCAGCCATTATATCAGCTGCATATTTATTTAATTGGCTCATTGTGTCAATCGCTTCTTTCTCTGTTTGTTTATCAGCCAAACCACGTTTGATAGCAGTACTAATAATTCCGGCACCAATTGGTTTTGTAAGTATTATTGCATCACCCGATTTTGCATTTGAGTTAGTGAGTATTTTATTAATATCAATAATTCCTGTAACAGTCATGCCATATTTTGGTTCAGTATCGTCAATGGTATGACCTCCAACAATTGTTATACCTGCTTCGTTGGCTTTATCTTGAGCTCCTTTAAGAATGTCTTCTAATACACTCATTGGCAGTCTGTTTGATGGGAATCCAACAATATTTAATGCAAACAAAGGTTTTGCACCCATTGCATAAATATCACTAATTGAATTTGCTGCAGATATTGCACCAAAAGAATAAGGGTCATCAACAATAGGTGTGAAAAAATCTACTGTTTGAACAATAGCTTTATCATTATCTATTTTGTATATGGCAGCATCGTCTGTAGTGTCTGTTCCAACTAACACGTTTGCATTTTGAGAAACAGGTATTTTTTTAAGAATTTTTTCTAATTCTTGAGGACGTAATTTGCAAGCACAACCTAAGCCTTGAGTATAATGTGTAAGTTTTATTTCTTTTTCTTCTGAATTTTTAACAGTTTGGGTCTCAGTAGGATTTAATCTTTTTACAGCTTTCGTTATAATGTCTATTGCTTTATCTACATCCGTAGATTTTAAGAATCTACCTGTTGAAAAACGAATTGTTCCCATTGCATATTTTAAAGGAATTATCATTGCCTGTAATGTGGCAGAGATGGTTATATCGTCGGTATGACAAGCGGCTCCGGCCGATGCTGCAACGTCATCTGTAATTTCAGATAAAAGGGTATTTGCTTCAACATTAGGGAAACTTAAACTAAGTGTGTTGGGTAGGCGTTTTGTTGGATGCCCGTTAAGTTTTATGTTTTCAAGGTTTTCTTTTAAGCCTTCAAATAATTTCTCACGCAAGGTTTCCATGTGTGAGAAATTATTTTCAAAATCACGTTTTGCAATTTCTGCAGCTTTACCAATGCCAACTACCTCGAGGACATTTTCTGTTCCTGCACGTAAGTTTTGCTCATGATTTGCACCATGAATCAATTTTTCAAGTTTAACTCCTTGTTTAATAAACAAAGCACCTATTCCTTTTGGCGCATAGAATTTATGTCCTGCAATCGCCATTAAGTCAACACCCATTTTTTTGACATCAGTTTGAATTTTGCCAATTGATTGTGATGCATCGCTGTGAAAAATAATATCGTTTTGTTTTGCCAGAGTTGCAATTTCTGAAATAGGTTGAATAGTACCTACTTCGTTGTTGGCATGCATAACTGAAATTAGAATAGTTTTAGATGTTATTGCTTTTTTTATTTCTTCAACATGAACAAGACCATATTCGTCAACAGGAACATAAGTAACAGAAAACCCGTTTTTTTCAAGATATTTACAAACCTCAATAACGGCAGGATGTTCAATTTGAGTTGTTATAATGTGATTGCCTTTGTGCTGATTAGCAAGAGCGATGCCCTTAATTGCATAATTGTTTGATTCTGTGCCGCCACTCGTAAAAATAATTTCAGAATTATTACAGTTAATAAGCTCAGCAAGTTGTTTCCTTGCATTTTCAACTGCAATTTTAGTTTTAATACCATAAGAATGTGAACTTGATGGGTTACCAAAGTATTCAGCTAAAAAAGGTTTCATTGCATCGGCAACTTCAGGGTCTATAGGTGTGGTAGCATTGTAATCTAAATAAATGGGGATGGTCATGTTTTTTTATTAAGTTTTAATTTATTATTTGTGTAAAGGGATATATAGTTTTTTCCCAACTTTTAAGTTTTTGTCATTTGTTAATCTATTTGCTTTTATAATTAAACTTTGTTTAATATTATATTTGGTTGAAAGAGTTGATAGTGTTTCCCCATTTTTTATTGTATGAACAGCTGTTAATGGAATAATTACTTTTTGATGAGCTCTTAGATGTATTGCTTTTATTGAATTTATTTCTTCTAATTCGCTTACAGTTAAGTTAAAACGTATTCCTAAACGATAAAAATTATCTCCTTTTTGAAGATTGTAAGTTAATCTAAAGGGTTCTGATTTTTTTTTAGTTTCATCATTTTTTTTGATGATTTTTTTTTCGGAAGTTTTTGTTGTAACTATTGAAACGGGATTTTTTTTTGTTTTAGTATTAATATTTGATACTAAAAGTTTATTGTTATTGTTTGTTTTTAACATTGATGTTATTTGCGATTCATTTTTGTTTGAAAATAAATTATCGTAAATAAAGTATCCACTTAATACTAATACAATAGTTATTATTACTCCAACTATATATTTTGTATATGATTTTTTCGAAAATTTATTATTTTCATCAAGTTCAATATGTTGTTGCGATGAGCTATCAAAAAAACGAATTAACTGAACTGTTGTGTTGTCTTCACCACCATTACTGTTAGCTTGGTTAATAAGATTAAGAGCTTTATGTTTAACAGAAGTGTTTTTATCTTTTATTATTTCCAGAATTTCATCATCATTCATCATATTTGTTAAGCCATCTGAACATAATAGTATCAAATCTTCATTTTCAATTTTGATGGCTTGTTTGCAAATACCAAATTTCACTTCTTTTTTTAATCCAAGAGTATTTAATAATTGGTTTTTATCAGGATGATTTTTTGTTTCGTTTTCAGCAATTTCTCCTTTATCGATAAGATTTTGAACAATTGTATGGTCTTTTGTCAGTCTTTGTAAATTATTATTTCTTAATACGTATAATCTGCTATTGCCAACATAAGCATAATAAATTTTGTCTTTCACAAATATAACGATAACAATTGAAGTCCCCATCTCATTATATTTGAAGTTTTTTTGAGCTTGGTTATATATTTCGTAATTGGCAAAAATAATTGCGTTAGTTAAAGCTTTAGAAATATCAGTGAAATTTTTATTAACAAAATATTGTTTTATGCTGTTAACCGCAATTTTTGATGCAATTGCTCCACCTCCTTCTTTACCGTCAATACCTTTACATACAACAAATCCATGTCCATTGTTTATTTTAAAGTCAATAGATGCATTTTTGTTATGTTCTTTTATTCTTCCGGTATCAGTTAAATTACCGAATTCAAAATATATTTTATTTTTATTAACTGCCATAATGAATTAAAAAGTATTATAAAATTAAGATTATAAAATTATATATTTTTTATTCATATAAAAAATAATCATCATGTATTATAAATAAAAATAATTAAAAATCGGGGAAAAGATTAAACGTTGAGACTACTACGAAAACTAAAGTTATCAATTTATAGCCGCTTAGCGGATTTACAAAAAATTGACGTACAGATTCATAGCTTTCAGATTTTTTGTAAAGTTAACCGCTTAGTGGCTTTTCGGAGTGGATTCAACGTTTTTGTTTTTAATAAAATAAGATAATTTTTCAATAGATGTAAGCATATCATACTCTTCGAGACAAATATTTTGAGAAATATTAATAGGAGTTGTAGTAAAGTTTAAAATTCCTTTAATTCCTGACATTGTAAGTTTTTCAGCAATATCAATTGCTTTGTCAGCTGGTGTTGTAATAATCCCCATACTTATATTCTCTTTTTTTACTATTTCGGTCAAATCGTTAATATGGTAACATTTAACACCAGAAATTACTTTGCCAATTTTATTGGGATTGTTATCAAAGGTAGCAATTATTTTTAAGTTTGAACGCTTGCCGTTGAAGTAAGTTGTTATTGCTTTTCCCAGATTACCAATACCAATTATTGCTATGTTTAGACCATTTTTCGTATCAATTATTTTTCCAATAGCATCAATGAGCTTTTTAACATTGTAACCTTTGCGTAATTGTCCTGTATAGCCAATAAGCATAATATCTCTACGAACTTGAACAGCCGTAATATTATGTAAGTCGGCTAATTCATGTGAAAAAATGTTTAACTTACTTTTTTCTAAGTTTTGTAATAGTGTTCTTCTATATTGACTTAATCTTTCTATCGTTTTTGCTGGTAGCATAATTTTTTTTCGATTTAAATTATTATTTATGTAATGATAATGAAAAAGTTGTTCCTTGGTCAAGCTTGCTTTTTACTTCAATACTACCATTGTATAATTGAACAATATCTTTAACAATTGATAAACCTAAACCGGTTCCGGTAATATTTCGTGTCTTTTCGTTTTTTAACCTAACAAATTCTTTAAATAATTTAGGAATCTCTTTTTGCTCCATACCAATACCTGTATCTGAAACAGAGATTCTAATAGAATTGGTTTCTTCAGTAATAATGCAATCAACAGAACCTCCCTTTTTATTATATTTTACAGCATTCGATAAAAGATTATTGAAAATTATTTCAATCTCTTCAGGGTCGGCTGTAATAATAAAATCATTATCTGCATGCAAATGAATTTTAATATCCATCTGAATAGCTAAAGGATCAATTGTATCTATTGCTATTTGAGCTGTTTTGGTAATATTAACAGGTTTTAGTTCTCGTTTCTTTTTGCCTGCTTCAATGTGAGTAAGGTCCAATAAGTCCATAATCAAGTTTCTCATTCCATTTATTCGGGCAAGGGAGCGATCAATCATAGGAATATAACTGTCAATATTATTGCCTATTTGCTTGTCTTTTATAATTTTTAAATAACCTTCAATGGCATTAATTGGTGCTTTAAGTTCGTGTGACAATACAGATAAAAATTGAAAGCGAATTTGTTTTCCTTCAACTTTCATTTTTTTCGTCATTTGTTTTAGGTAAATATGTTTAGCAATATTTTCGACTGATGATTTTAGCTCCTGAGGAGAAAATGGTTTTGGTACAAAATCGAATGCTCCATTTGCGGTTGCTTTAACTGCAATATCGATTGATGCATGAGAAGTAATCATTATAACCAAAACATTAATATGTTCTTTTGTAATTTTTTCTAATATCTCAACACCGCTAATTCCGGGAAGTTTATTGTCTAAAAGTAAAATTTCCGGTGGTTTTGTTGTAATTATATCTAAAGCTTCTTCTCCTGTTAAAACATCATCAACTTCGAATTCAATATTTTCTTCCATAAAAGGATATGTAACAGTGAAATTTGAAAGAATACGCTTTATTCCTGAACATATTCCAGGTTCATCGTCAACAACCAGTATTTTAAGTTTTCCCATTTTATGATTTGTTAAGATTTTTGTTTGTTATCTTTTATTTCAAGAAGTTTAGTTATTTCTTTATGCAGCTGATCTTCTCTAATACCTTTATCAAGATATAAGTCTGCCTTTATCCATTTTCTATCTTCTTCGGAATTAACAGAAAAAGAATATCCTGCTTCAGCATTAACTCCTGTTGCGATAATAATTGGAACGTCAGGATAAAGTTTTTTCATTCGGTAGCTAAGAATAAAACCACTGTCATCATTCTCCATCATAAGGTCGAAAATTGCTAAATCAGGTTTAAGTGTTTGAATAATTTTTTCAGCTTCTTTTTGATCTTCTGCCGTTACAACATGATACCCAAAATGTTCAATTTTCATTTTCATCTGGAAAAGGTAGTCGTAGTCATCATCTGCAATTAGTATGGTTTTTTTACTTAAGTCTTTCATTAAATTTTTTTTATTGAAATTTATTTCTTTTCGTTTCTAATTAAATTTATTGTTTTACATTATAGATTTTTATAAAAGAACATCTCTTTTACTGTAATTTGTAAATAAAACTTTTTGTTTCTCCTCTTCAGATAAATTATCTAAATGTTTGCTATATAATTCAATAACTTGAGGGTTTTTGTGAGCAACTTTTATTAATTCTTTCCTATCAATATCATAAATTGATTTTATACGCGATTTAATGTCTTTTGTATCAGCCTTAATTGGTTGCCCTCCACCATTTACACAACCACAAGGGCAAGCCATTATTTCGATAAGATGCAGATCTTTTCTTTTTGGTAAGGTTTTAATAAAATCGCCAGCTTTGCTCATACTGCTTATTACAGCTATTCCAACATTAGTTTTTCCAATTTTTATTTTTATTTCTTTTACTGATTTATTGTTACGAAGCTCTGATATTTTTAGGTCTTCTAATTCTTTACCTGTAATTTTATAATTTAGAGTACGTAAAATAGCTTCGGCAGTACCACCGGAAATTGAGGTTAATTTACCAGCAGAGCTTCTTGTATGATAAGGAAAATCAGCTATTTCTTCTTCAATATTTTGTAAATCAATGCCATGTAAACGTATTAATTGAGCCAGTTCCCGTGTCGTTATTGCAATGTCAACATCTGAAATACCGTTGTTAGTCATTTCCTCTCTTTGCGATTCGAATTTTTTTGCTGTACATGGTTCAATTGAAACGGTAATTATATCATTAACAGGTATATTATTTTCTTCAGAATAGATTTCTTTGACTATGCTTCCCATTATTTGTTGAGGAGATTTACACTTTGAAATATTAGTTAGTATTTCAGGAAAATATTCCTCTGCATATTTAATCCAAGCCGGACAATTGCTTGTAAATAAAGGCAGGTTAATGTTATTCTCAATTCTATAAATTAGCTCTTTTGTTTGCTCAATAATATAAACATCAGTTGCAAATGTTGAATCAAATACTTTGTTGAACCCAATTTTTCTTAAAGCAGCATTAATAATACCTGAAATGTTTTTACCGGGTTTCATATTAAATTCTTCGGCTAAAGAAACAGAAATTGTTGGAGAATAGAAGACAACAACGTGTTTGTTAATAACATTTAGAGCTTGTTGAATTTTATCTATGTTATTTCTTTCGTGAAGAGCTCCTGTAGGGCAAACCATAATACATTGACCACAAAGAATGCAATTTGAAATGTTAAGAGGTTTATTAAAAGAAGTGCTGATAATGTGACGATTGTTAATTTTTGCAAAATCGTAAGTTGTAATTCCCTGAATTTCTTCACATACTCTAATACATCGACCACATAGAATGCATTTATCAGATTCTTTAATAATGCTGGAGCATGAGGGGTCTATTTTTAATTTCTCTCTTTCATTAGAATATTTTCTTTCACGAATATTTAATTCTTCGGCTAATTTTTGTAATTCGCAATTACCATTTCTTTCACAATATAAGCAGTCGTTAGGGTGGTTTGCAAGCAAAAGTTCTACAATTGTTTTTCGGGCTTTAATAACTCTTTGTGAGTGGGTTTTAATTTTCATCCATTCTTCAACAGGATATGAGCAAGAAGGAATTAAGTTTGGCTTACCTTCAACTTCAACAACACAAATCCGACAGGCACCTGTTGGAACAAAACCATCAATATGACACAATGTTGGAACTTTTATTCCATTACTATTAAGTGCGGAGAGGATAGTTTCTCCTCTTTTAGCTTTAATTGTCTTATTATTAACTTCAATATCAATAATCATTTTAAAAAATGGTGTTATATTATTTGAATTAATTTATATTATTTAATAATTACTGCACCAAATTTGCATGCATCAAAACAATTGCCACAACCAATACATTTATCCTGAATAATAAAATGAGGGTTGTTGTTGCTTCCAATTATGGCATCAACGGGACATTTTTTTGCACACATTGTGCATCCGGTACATTTATCAACATCAATAAAAAAGGTTTTTAATTCTGTGCAAACACCTGCTCTGCATTTTCTGTCAAAAATATGTTCTTCATATTCTTCTCTAAAATATTTAAGCGTGTTTAATACTGCATTAGGTGCAGTTTGCCCTAAACCACAAAGTGATGTTTCAATAATTACTTTGGCAAGACTTTCTAATTCAGTAATACCTTTAAATCTTTCAAGAGAGCTGTAATGATTTTCGTTAGTTGGTTTTTTTGTTATGTTCTCGAGTATATCATACATTTGTTTTGTCCCTTCGCGACAGGGAATGCACTTGCCACAACTTTCGTTTTTAACAAAATTTATAAAGAATTTAACAACATCAACAATGCATGTTTCATCGTCCATAACAAACATACCGCCTGAACCCATAATTGCGCCGACTTCTTTTAAAGCCTCATAATCAATAGGGATGTCAATATTTTGTTCGGAAATGCAACCTCCTGTAGGTCCGCCAATTTGTACGGCTTTAAATTTATTGTTGTGTTTAATACCTCCCGATATTTTAAAAATAATATCATTAACACTTGTTCCCATAGGAACTTCAACAAGACCGGTAATTGCAGTTTTTCCGGTTACAGCAAATACTTTTGTTCCTTTACTCGTTTTTGTGCCGATTGAATTATACCAATTAGCTCCTTTATCAATAATATCGGGAATATTTGCAAGAGTTTCTACATTATTTACGACTGTAGGCTTTCCAAATAATCCGCTAACAGCAGGGTAGGGTGGTTTTTGTCGGGGAATTCCTCGTTTTCCTTCAATACTATTAATTAATGCCGTTTCTTCTCCGCAAACAAAAGCACCGGCACCCTTTGATATAACAATATCAAGATTAAAGCCACTATCAAAAATATTATGACCAATTAATCCATATTCTTTTGCTTGTTCAATTGCATTTTCTATGCATTTAACAGCTAAAGAGTATTCAGTTCTTATGTAGATGTAGGCTTTTGTTGCTCTAATTGAGTAGGCTGCTATTGCTATCCCTTCAATTAATTTGTGAGGATTTCCTTCTATTATTGCACGATCCATAAATGCCCCGGGATCACTCTCATCAGCATTACAAATTAGGTAACGTTGTTCGCTTGGTGTGTTATATGCTATTTTCCATTTTTTCCCTGTCGGGAAACCACCACCGCCTCTTCCTCTTAAACCACTTTCTTCAATTATATTACATATTTCTTTTGATGTATAATATCTTATTGTTTTAACAAACGATTTATATCCTCCATTTGCAATATATTCGTCAATAGACAATGGATTAATTTCTCCGCATTTATCAAGTACTACACGTTTTTGTAATGAGAAAAAATCTAATTCATCAATAAAAGGAGTATCTCTCCATGGTTCAAGGTTGTTATTTTTAAATTGACCTAATACGTAATCTTCAATAACAATATTACTAAAAATTGCATCGAGAACTGTGTTGACCTTTTCGTTTGTAATTTGTTTAAAAGAAATGCGATTTTTACCCGGTAGTTGAACATCTAATAATGGCTCTTCTGAACAAATCCCGATACATCCTACCTGAATTATCTCAGCATCAATTTTGCGCTCGTAAATATAATTTTTTACAGCATCAATTGTATCTTGTGCACCTGCAATTAATCCACAAGTTCCTGAACCTATGTAAATTACAGGCTTTGTTGTTGTGTCGTGTTTTATTAATTTTATTTTTTCTTTAATTTCATTATCAAAATCAGTAGTTTCATTTAATAAAACACTATTTATTAAAAAATTTTTGTTGTTATTTTTATCTTGAGAGCACATGTGTTTTATTATTTTTCTTTTGTTTGATAAAATTTTATTATTTTTTTAATTTCAATTAAATTAACTTTTGAGTAAAATTTACCATTCACCGATATCACAGGAGAAAGACTGCAAGCCCCCATACAATTAACAGACTGTATGCTAAAAATACCATCACTTGTTGTTTCTCCATCTTTTATTTTAAGAATTTTTTCAATTTCTTTAAGAATTTTTTTTGAGCCTGATACGTGACAGGAAGTTCCATTACACAGCAAGATATGGTATTTGCCCTTGGGTTGGAATATAAACTGATCGTAAAAAGTAGCAATGCCATATATTTTGCTTGTTGGCAAATCAAAATGTTTACTAACACTAACAATTGAATCTTCGGAAAGATAACCATATGTATTTTGGATTTCTTGAAGAATAGGTATTAAGTTATCTCTGTTTGAATTTGTAAACTTGTTTATTATTGTATCAATATTTTTTAACATTTTTTTGTATGGTTAAAAATTAATCAAAAATACAAAATTTTATTGTTATTTAATAAACATTGTTAAAATAATAACAATAAACAGAATAGTTATAAATAGAGTAATCGTTTTGAATAATTTTATAGAAAACATAAAATATATAGAAGTGTTGTATTATAATATATGATGTTAATATTTTCATAATATATTGATTTCTTGGGGGCTTGTTACAAATAATTTTAAAATTTTGTAATTCTTTAAAAGTTACAATCTCCCTAA
>JAGLDO010000058.1 GCA_023145555.1 Bacteroidales bacterium | reverse complement strand
TTTTTTTATCCGTTTTAACCCCATTGCCCGGATGGCGAAATTGGTAGACGCGCTGGTTTCAGGGACCAGTGTTAGCAATAACGTGCAGGTTCGAGTCCTGTTCCGGGCACTTTTTTTCTTTTCATACTTTACTTTTTTTATTTATCTAAAAAATTTATTTAATCGTTCAACTGCCATTCTAATTTCATCTTCCGGTCTTGCAATATTAAAACGAATATAATTATTGAAATTATCAGAAAAATGATTTCCCGGAATAACAGCTACTTTCTCTTTCTCATATAAATCATATGTGAATTTTATGCCATCGGTACAATTTTTTGGCAACCTAGCCCAAATAAAATAACCTCCTTCAATCTCAGGTATATAAAAATCTAATTTTAAAAGTTCCTTTTTAAGAATATTAAAAGATAAAATTAAATTCTCCCTAAGCTGAGCAATATAATCTTTCCCAAAATCATATTTTATCACATACTCAGCAATAGCACATTGAAGAACTGAAGGTGAACACAAGCCCGTATAATCATGAATTGATTTAATTTTGCTCATATGTTGTTTATGTGCAATAAGGTATCCTACCCGCCATCCTGTTATTGAAAATTTTTTTGAAAAGCTGTTAACATAAAATATATTTCTATTAAATTTCTCTAAAGGCAAATAAGGTTTCTTTTCAAAATACAAATCCTGATATACAGAATCTAAAATAATATAAAAATCAAGCTTTACAGATAATTCAATTATTCTATCAAATTCTTCTTTTGTCCATACTTTACCATAAGGATTACCCGGTGAATTTATTATAACAAGTTTAACATTGTTTTCCTTTATTGTTGATTGGAGTTTATTGAAATTAATACTGCCATTTTCTTCAAAAACGAAACTAACAAAATTAGTATTAAAAATTTTAGGTAAATTTTTATATGTCTCATAAACAGGGTCGAAAGCCAAAGTTGAAAAAGAGTTGTCTATTATATTCAACAAATAAACATACAACAATGTTATAGCTTCTGTTGCTCCATTTACTATAAGAAAATCATCTCTATTAAAATTAAACTTTTTATAATGTTCAACCAATAAGTCTAACAAATCATTATTACCGTTTCCCGGTGCATATTGATGTATATTATCTTTAGCTATACTTGCCAAAATTTCTAGCAATTCAATGGGCGGATTGAACCCGGGTATGCCTTGAGCTAAATTTATTCCGCCTTGTTGTTTTACCAAATTACTCATATAACTTATAAATGAGCCTTCCGGCTTTTGGTAGCTGTTCATTTTTCTTTTTTTTATTTATTACTTCCTTAAATACACAAATAAATATGTAGTGTATAATGTTTCAATGCAGTACTATTTATATTTCCCTAAATTTAATAAAAACATATGGTAAAATAAAAATAGCCAACCAAATTTATCATTTTAAAGCAAAAAAGATACTTTTTCAATTCATTATTTATAATTTTGTATTCTATTATTTTTCAGATATGAATGCGAATAAAAAAATCCTAATTTTCGATAATTACGATTCGTTTACTTATAACTTATACAATCTTATTAAATCTGTAAGACCTAACTATACCTATCAAATATTGCGTAACAATAATAAAAAAATATTTACTTGCGATTTCGATGTTTTAATAATCTCTCCCGGACCAATGACGCCTGACAAGACAGGATTACTCAAAAAATTATTTATAAAAAAAATTATTCCTGATAAAATCCCTGCACTTGGCATTTGTCTCGGGTTGCAATTTCTCGCGTATTTTTATAATACTCCTGTTACAAAATCGAAACAAGCCAAACACGGCATGGCTGTTAACATCAATCATTTAAACAAAAATATTTTTGATAAGATACCAAATAATTTTAAAGCTGCTCGTTACAATTCTTTAGAAATTGATATTAACAACATAAACAAAAACGAACTTGAGATTCTCGCAACTGAACAAAACCAAAACTCAGTAATGGCATTAAAACATAAAACCCTACCCTTTGTTGGTGTGCAATTTCACCCTGAAAGCTTTTTAACTCAATATGGAGATATAATTATTAATAATTTTTTCAAAATATATGTGGAAAATTAATACAGAAGTAAAACAAATCAACACAAAAATATATTTAGAAAACATTTTAACTGCTGTTGATAAATATAATGGTGTCTTTTTGTTTACAACTGAAGATTTTAAAGGTGATAATCATAAAAATATTATCGGATTAAACCCGATTATCAATATTAATAATTCTACTATTAGCTACTCAAACAAAAAACTATCAACAAATCCTCTTAATACAATTGATGATATTATAAATTTGAACAAAACCGACAATCTCGACTTTCCTTTGTTAATAGGCTATTTATCATACGATTACAAAAACGAAGTTGAGGAAAAAGGCTTATATAAAAACCTTAAAACAAGCGTTCTCCCTGATTTATACTTCTCTATTTATGAATATTATATTATTATCCCAAACAATTCTGATAACATAAAAATTGTTCAACTTCATTTCCCATTTAGTCACAAAAAAATAAATATTAATTCAGTTATAAATGAGTTTAAGAACGAAACTAAAATAAAAATACAAAATAAAACAAGCTCTTATACTTCATCGAGTCTCAATAAAAACGAATTTATCAGTGGTGTAAACAAAATTAAAAAATATATTAAACAAGGCGATATTTATCAAGCTAATCTAACTCGTGAGATAACCGGTAAAACGGAATATTCGCCAATTGAAATTGCATACAAACTATATCATTCAAATTCAATTGAGTTTGGCGTTTTTGCAAAAATTGAAAACAAATATTTAATATCAACTTCACCCGAAAAGTTTTTCAAAATCAGTAACAATAAAATAACTACATCACCAATAAAAGGCACAATTTTCAAATCAAAAAAAAACATAATCAATAAAAAAAACATAAACGAACTTCTTAATTCTAAAAAAGAATTAGCCGAACTAGCCATGATTGTTGACCTTTTGCGTAACGATATTAACAAAATTTGCACAACCAACACTGTAAATGTTATAAAATTTCCTGAAGTAAAAGAACTAATAAATGTCTATCATCTTTATTCAGATATTGAAGGACAACTCTCAACAAAAAAATTCAAAGATATTGTAAAAGCTTTATTCCCGGGCGGCTCAATTTCAGGTTGCCCTAAAATTAGAGCTTGTCAAATAATCGAAGAGCTCGAAAAACAAGGCAGAGGTCCATATACCGGTTCTTACGGTTATATAAATTTTAATCAAAATATGGATTTTAATATTTTAATAAGAACCTTGTTTTATCACAATAAAAATATCTCTTTTAACGTAGGAGGAGGTATTACATTATTATCAAACGCAACCGACGAATATGAAGAGACAATATTTAAAGCAAAAAATATTTATTACGCTATTAATATGGAACAAATTTACGATGAAACTTATTGCTTAAAAGACTAACATATAATAAGTTACACAAAATCTTATTTTAAAGTTAATCAACAAATTAAAATATTGAAAATTTAAAATTATTACGTATTTTTGTAAACTCATAAAATTTTGCATGTAAAAACATATTACAACTGAATTAAATAATTTATAATTAATAAAAAATAATAATTATGTCACAAAAAAAGCGTGTTTACAAATTTGGAAACAAAGAAGCAGAAGGAAAAGCTGACATGAAAAATCTTCTCGGTGGCAAAGGTGCAAACCTTGCAGAGATGAATTTGATTGGTGTTCCTGTCCCTCCGGGATTTACAATTACTACAGAAGTATGTACTGAATACAATGAATTAGGCAGCGAAAAAGTTGTTGAGTTTATCAAAACCGAAGTAGAAGACGGTATTAAAAATATAGAAAACATTATGGGAACTAAATTTGGGGATAAAGAAAATCCTTGTTTAGTTTCTGTTCGTTCAGGTGCCAGAGCATCAATGCCGGGCATGATGGATACTGTTTTAAATCTTGGTTTAAACGATAATGCTGTTGAAGGTATAGCAAAAAGAACTAACAATCCTCGCCTTGCATGGGATTCGTACCGTCGTTTTGTTCAAATGTATGGCGATGTAGTTCTTGGCATGAAACCTGCTTCAAAAGAAGACATCGACCCCTTTGAAGAAATTATGGACAAGCTGAAAGAAGAAAAAGGCATTGAAAACGATACTGAATTTACAGTTGATGATTTAAAAAATTTAGTTGCTAAATTCAAAAAAGCTGTTAAAGAAGTTACCGGTCATGATTTTCCTGACAATCCTTGGGAACAATTATGGGGTGC
>JAGLDO010000057.1 GCA_023145555.1 Bacteroidales bacterium | reverse complement strand
ATTGCTGAAAAAACAAACGAAATAAAACAAAAATATGGTAGTGATTCCTTAGCAGGTCTTTCATCTGCAAGATGTACAAATGAAGAAAATTACCTTTTCCAAAAAATGATTAGAGGTGTTTTCGGTACTAATAACGTTGACCATTGTGCTCGCTTATGCCATGCATCAACAGTTGCAGGATTAGCAACAACTCTTGGTAGTGGTGCAATGACTAACAGCATTGAAGAAATATTAGATTCTGATGTTATTTTTGTTACCGGTTCAAATACTACGGAAACACATCCTGTTATTGGTGCTTATATGCGTCAAGCTCACGACAGAGGAGCAAAAATTATTGTTGCTGAGCCTCGTGAGATTGATCTTGTTAAAGATGCTGATGTATTTCTTCAAATTAAACCCGGCACAAACGTTGCTATGTTTAATGGCTTTATGAATGTTATTATTAATGAAGGTCTCGAAGCTAAAGAATATATAAAAGAAAGAACTGAGAACTACGAAGAACTTAAGGAGATTATTGCAAAATACACACCTGAGAGAGTTGCTGAAATTTGTAAAATTGACGCTAATGATCTTATAAAAGCAGCTCGTCTTTATGGCAAAGCCGGTAAAGCATCAATTTTTTATTCAATGGGCGTAACTCAACACAGTACCGGTACTCAAGGTGTTATGAGCAGTTCTAATCTTGCTTTATTATGTGGGAACATTGGCATTGAATCTGCCGGTGTTAATCCTCTAAGAGGTCAAAATAATGTTCAAGGTGCTTGTGATATGGGTGCTCTTCCAGCTGATTACCCTGGTTATCAAAAAGTTTTCAAACCTGAAATTCAAGAAAAATTTGAAAAAGCTTGGGGTGTTAAATTAAGCGACAAAGGTGGCTTAACTGTAACAGAAATAATCCCTAAAGCTGGCGAAGGTGAGATTAAGATGATTTATATTATGGGAGAAAATCCAATGATTTCAGATCCTGACATTAATCATGTTGAAGCTGCTATAAAAAATCTTGATTTCATGGTTGTTCAAGACATATTTATGTCTGAAACGGCTGAACTTGCAGATGTTGTGTTGCCGGCAGCTTCATTTGCCGAGAAAAATGGAACATTTACCAGCACAGAACGAAAAGTTCAACGAATTAGAAAAGCAATTGAACATATTGGAGACTCGAAACCTGACTGGCAAATTTTAATGGAAGTTATGAAAGAGTTCGGTTATGATAAAAAATATAACAGTGCTTCTGAAATAATGGACGAAATTGCAAGTGTAACACCTTCATACGGAGGAATATCTTTTGAAAGGATAGAAAATGACGGTCTTCAATGGCCTTGTCCAACAAAAGATCATCCGGGAACAAAATTCTTGCACAAAGAAAAATGTGCGAGAGGAAAAGGTTTGTTTAAACCTGCAGAATATATGCCAAGTGCAGAGCTTCCCGATAAAGATTATCCATTTGTGCTAACAACTGGAAGAATTCTTTATCATTATCATACAAAAACAATGACAGGTAGAGTTGATGGATTAAACAACCTTTATCCTGAATCGTTTATTGAGATAAATCCCGAGGACGGAAGAAAACTTGGAATTAAAGATGGAGATAAAGTAAGAGTAAGTTCAAGAAGAGGCGAAATAACTACAAAAGCCGTATTCACAGAAAAAGGAGTTGAAGGTATTACTTTTATGCCATTCCATTTTGCAGATGGTGCAGCTAATGTTCTTACAAATAATGTTTTAGATCCAATTGCGAAAATTCCTGAATTAAAAGTATGTTCATGTAATATTGTAAAGGAGGAAATTTAAAATGACAGAGGTTAAAAATAAATTAAACCAAACGCAAATTAGTCAGATAAAAGAAATTTGCAAATCCTTTAATAACGATAAAGGAGAGTTAATAAATATTTTGCATAAATCACAAAGTGCTTTTGGATACTTACCTGCTGAAGTTCAGGAAGTAATTGCAGAAGAATTGAACGAATCTATTGCAAAAATTTATGGTGTGGTTACATTTTACTCATTCTTTACTATGCAACCAAAAGGTAAACACCCAATTTCAATATGTCTTGGCACAGCCTGTTATGTTAGAGGAGCCGAAAAAATTCTTGAAGAGTTTGAAAAACAATTAAATCTTGAAGTTGGAGAAACAACTCCCGACGGAAAATTTTCATTAACCTGTTTGCGTTGTATTGGTGCTTGCGGATTAGCTCCTGTTGCAATGGTTGGTGATAAAACTTATGGCAGACTTACTCCTGAAGATGTTAAGGGTATTATTGATGAATATAAAGAATAGTTAATAATTTGGTTAATAGTTGTGCAAAGGTGTTCAAATATTTTGAGCACCTTTTGTTTTATATAAATTGCAAATCAACTTGTTTGAGAAAACGTGTTTCGAGTAACTTTGCTATTCTTTTTACAACCGTCCTTCTAATTTCTAATTCAACCGGCAAACTGGGGTCTTGATGTGCTATATTAATTCTCGTTCCAATAACAAAGCTAATTTGGTCACTTTCTTTTATCAACTTTACTATTCTGTCGGCAGGGCCTTTTCCTAATGTGTAGTTATTATTGTAGATTTTTAATATCTCAGTAACTTTTCCTAGTGTAAGTATTCCCTCTGTAACTAAGTCTACACCTTGCATATATGATATTGGAGGTAAATCTTCATCTTCAAATTCAAAACTGTCTTCAATTTCATAATTTAATTCTCTTGCAATAATGTCACTTGTTGTAGCACCGCAAATAATCTTTTTCCCGTTAAAATCTTTTACTATTGCAGATAATTTCTCATCGTTAGTTTTTTCGTATGGAGGGCCTGTACAGATAAGTAGCTTACGTGGTTCTCTATAATAAATTACAGCACAACTTGTATCATCTTTAAGATGAAAATTATCATTAAGATTTGCTCTATTAACAACCTTATCTGCCAATTTATATGCAGAAATAAAATTATCATTTTTTATAATATCTTTAATAAAGAAATTTATATTTTTATCTCCCCATCCAAACAAAAAATTCTCTTTTCCCATGCCTGATTGCGTAACACCATCAGAATAAAATATTATGCGGTCTTCTTTTTGTGGGTAGAAACTGCAACTGCGTAGTTCTTTACCTGAATTTTTCTCGCTGTCGAGAATTATACAATGCCATTGTGGGTCAAAAACTTCAGAACCTCTTAAAATAATACACTCAGGATTATCATATTCTAAAATACTCGTTTTTCCGTCATAATCAATATCAACAATAGTAAACGTTGAGTAGCTGATTTTTCTCTCACTACAGACAGGCAGGGTCTTCATAATTATCTCTGCTATCTTATTAAAATCTTTATGCTCTTTTGTGAAATTAAGAGCCATGGTTGAAGTTAATGTGGCAAGAATATTTGCTTTTACACCATGTCCCATACCATCAGACAAAACTGCAATAATTCTATTCTCTTTATTTAATCGACGCGACAAAAAAACATCACCGCAAATTCGTTCGCCATCATGATTTTTTTGCTTATAATTTATCTCTATATAAAATTTATCATTCATCTTAAAAAAAGAAAACTATTTCTTTTTGTCTTTTTGCGATTTATAAAACTCAATAATAGAATTTAGCATTTGTTCGGTTTCAGAGGCTCCTTCTCCTAACAAAAATCCTATTTTCTGAACTAACTCCAAATTCTTGTCAATGACATCGGTAACACGATTTACAACTTCTTCTTTTCTAATTTCGGGTGAACTCATATCTCTAACTATCACCCCGACAATTTTATGCGTTTTTATTGTAAAAATTGAAGCATTGAAAATGTTTTCTTCAAATTGAACATCACGATTTAAAATGTCTTCATTGTTTGTTAAAACATATGAAAACAAATTATAAAAGTTAAAAGGTAGTAATATTTTAACATCAGCTCCTTTTAAACCGGGTATTACTTCATTAATTTCTTTAGCATCTTCGCCAAGCATATTAATGAAACTATTGTTTGCCTGAATTATTTTTAATTCTTTATCAATAATAACAACACCTGCATGCAATTTATGCAACATGGTTGATGTCAACTTAGAGGCTTCTTTTGCTACTTCTTCTTCCTGTCTTGCTTTACTTTCTGATGCCTCTAAGTCTTGTTGTGCTTGTGCCAGTTTTTCATTTGTAGCTTTCAGTGCATTAATATAATTATGACTATTTCTTAATGTAGCTGTTGTGCACATCTCAGTTATAGCGAGCCCTTTAGTAACTGCAACTGCAAAATCACGGCAAGAATCATATCCACAAGAACCACAACTCAAAGTTTTTTCTTTAGAATTCAATCCTATTATTTTTAAAACCTCATCGATTTCTTTTTTTGACGGCATTTTAATTCGCTGGTCATTTGCTTTAAAAGTTCTGCTAAAATCTAAATTTATATAATTATTTATTTGCTCTTTCCAGTTATTAACATCAATTTTTGTCAAACGTTTTTTCGCGTACTTAACCACTACCGAACGCTTAATAAATTTGTTTCCTGTTGTAGACATGCCTCGACCCATTAGACATCCATTACAAAAAAACATATTGTAATTTTGCCTGATAGTAGCAATTTTATTATGAAAAGCCGTAACAGCTGTAATCATATCCTTACCACCTTCTACCGTAGTTATTTTACTTGTTAACAAATTTTCGTCAATGTCAGCAGCTTGCAATATGCCATTACTTATAGGATATAAAGAACCTTTATTTCCTATTGGCGAATCGAAATCAGAATATTCTAACTTACTTTCTATTATATTAAATTCTTTAAAAAGCTTACGTAATTCTTTAAATGTAAGTACTGCATCAACTTTACCATCTCCGTCAAATAACAAAGCCTCTTCTTTATTTTGAATGCAAGGACCTATATAAACAACTTTAATGTTATCGCCATATTTTTTGCGTACTACTTTGGTTGTTGCAATCATAGGCGAAACAATAGGTGCAATGTTATCTACTAACTCAGGTTGAAATTTTTCAATATAAGCTACCACACTCGGGCAATTTGCCGAGATATAATATTTACCTTTATAATCACAAATTAATTGTTGATACTTCAAAGCAATTAAATCAACGCCAAATGAAACTTCGTTAACATATTTAAAACCAAGAGTTTTAATCATATTAACAAATTTTCGATAATCTGTAATATCTTCGAACTCACCTGAAATACTTGGTGCAACAATGGCAACAGCATCGTTATCCGAATTTAATATAGCTTTTGTTTCAGCAATTGAACTACGATATTGCATTGCACCTTGTGAGCACACATTAACGCAATTACCACAGCCAATGCATCTTTCGGGAATGACACTAACGTGTTTATCGCTTGCCTTGACCTCAATAGCTTTAACAGGACAAACTCTTACACACGCATAACAAAGTTTGCATTTATCTTTTATTGTTGATATAAGTGGTTGACTCATATTTTCATACAAAATTTTTATAAAAAATATAATTTTATTTAACTAAATATCTTTTAAATTTTCATCTAAAATATCTAAAACTGTTTTTTCATTTACTTGTTCATAAAACTTATCATCAATTTTTAAAATCGGTCCAAGCTCACATTTCCCAAAACAACGGCTACCATGAAAAAAAATTTTATTTTCTAATTTATACTCTTTAAGGTAACTATTTATCACTTTTAAGGTGGATTTGTTTCCTCGTGCAAAACATGAGCTTCCTAAACATATAGTAATTTCCTTTTTATAGTTTTTCATCTTCTTTGCAAAACATTTTTTAGAATGTCAATAAATGTATTATATTTTGATGAATAATCAAAAATCTAAATTAAAATAAAATGATTTTTATTGTCGTCCGACAAAAATAGAACGCTGATAACGCTGATTATTTATGATTACATCTGATTTTTAAAGCATTAATAATCAGTGATTTTCATAATAAATCATAAAAAATCTGCGTTCTATTAAATCACAATGATTTGGAATGAAAATATAAGCCCAAATTATTTTTTTGTATTGATTTTTGTGATATAATAAGGTCTTTATCAAATTAATAAATTTTTAATCGGGCACTACTATATAATTTTAGAATTTTTAACTATTTTTATACGATTATTTATTAAAAACATGTAAACTGACTATTATGAAAAAATTATTTTTATTAATGACTATCTCTGCATTTTTATTTGCATGTGGAAATAATGGAAACAAAACAAAACAAGAGCAAACTAATAAAGTATCTCAAGAAATTATAAAACTTGATATTGATACTTTTTTAATTAAAGCTTCTAATTATGTTGGGCAGGAAATTGAATTAACCGGCACGGTAAATCATGTTTGTGAACATGGTGCAAAACGATTACAATTAATGGGAAGTGACCCCGACCAATTGGTTAAGGTTGAATCAGGCGATAAAATTGAAAAATTTGATGAAACTCTTAATGGTAGCGAAGTATGTGTAAAAGGAGTTGTGAAAGAGATTGTTATTGATGAAGCATATATTACTGAAATGGAGAATAAAGAAAATTCAGGCGATCATCATGATTTGGCTAAAATGCAAGCCTTGAGAGATGAGATTAAAGCAAGCGGTTCAGACCATATTTCTTTTTACTATCTTACAGGTTGTAACGAATATAAAGTTGTTGAATAAAAAATATCTTAAAATTTAATATTAAAGGTCAGATTTATATCTGACTTTTTTTTATAATTTTAAATTTTATATGTTTGCAACATAGTAAATCAAAAATATAAATATAAACTCATGAAATTAAGAAGACTGAATAATATTTTGCATCGCGATTTAGGATATTTTTTTGCAGGTATGATAATTATTTATAGTTTATCAGGAATAGCACTGAACCATTTAGATGACTGGAATCCTGATTTAAAAATTACAAAACAAGAAATAACTATAAATTTACCTGAGAATTCAAGCTCAATAAACAAACAAGATGTAGAAAAAATTCTTACAGATATTGGAGAAATTGATAATTATAAAAAATTTTATTTTCCTGAAAAAGATAAATTAAAAATATTTTTAAAAGTACGTCATGGCAGTGGTTCTGTTAATATTGATTTAAAAACAGGAAATGCTTACATTGAAAAACTCTCGCGACGACCTGTTTTTAACCAATTAAATTTTTTGCATAGAAACAATGCCCGTAAAATGTGGACTTGGTATTCTGATATTTTTGCATTATCACTTATGATACTTGCAATATCGGGTTTGTTTATACTTAAGGGGAAAAACGGAATTAAAAGACGTGGTGCTTGGCTTACTATTTCCGGTATATTAATTCCTTTAATAATGCTACTCTTGTATTATTAAAAAAAATTGCAGTGAACAAAAAAATTTTAAATCTGGCAATACCTAACATAATAACTAACATAACTATCCCTTTGCTTGGTATGGTTGATTTATCTGTTTTAGGTCATCTCGATTCTGAAATATATATTGGAGCTATTGCTATTGGTGGAATGATTTTTAATTTTTTATATTGGGGATTCTCTTTTCTACGAATGAGTACAAGCGGGTTTACAGCACAATCATACGGAAGCAAAAATTTTAGCGAAAGTGCAATAGTTCTTTCTCGTGCATTAATGGTTGCTTTAGTAGGAAGTATTTTTTTAATTGCCCTACAAAAACCTATCGGGAAATTAAGTTTTTATATAATAAACGGTAGTAAAGAAGTAGAAGCTCTGGCTGCACAATATTATTATATCCGGATTTATGCTGCACCGGCAACACTTTCTTTATATGCCTTAATTGGCTGGTTCTTAGGGATGCAAAATACAAAAACTCCTATGGTTATTGCAATTGTAATTAACGTAGTAAACATAGTTCTTGACTTAATTTTTGTATTTGTGTTTAACATGAAATCAGATGGAGTTGCATTAGGAACTGTTATTGCTCAATATTCAGGTTTATTTATTGCATTAATTTTTTTTTACAAATACTATAAGAGATTTATTAAATATTGGAACTACCGAGCAATGATAAAATTAAGTGAACTAAAAAAGTTCTTTATAGTAAACAAAGATATTTTTATAAGAACATTATGCTTGATAATTGTTTTTTCGTTTTTTACTACAGAATCTGCCAATACTAATAATTCAATTCTGGCAGTCAATACTTTATTGTTGCAATTTTTGTTCGTTTTTTCTTATTTTATCGATGGGTTTGCCTATGCTGCGGAGGCTTTAACAGGAAGATATGTTGGGGCAAAAAATAAATCGCAATTAAAAATAGCAGTATCTCATATATTCAAATGGGGCTTTGCTTTAAGTATTCCCTTTACAATTATTTATTTAATCTTTGGAGAAAATATTCTTTATCTCTTAACAGATAATAAAAATATTATTGAACTTTCGAAAAGTTATATTTATTGGATTACATTCATTCCGGTTATTTCGTTTGCCGCATTTTTGTGGGATGGTATCTATGTTGGTGCAACTGCTTCAAAAGCAATGAGAAACACTATGCTTGTATCTACTTTAGTTTTCTTTTTCCCGGCATATTTTTTATTTCAACCAATTATGGGTAACCACAGTTTATGGCTGGCAATGCTTTTGTTTATGGGTGGTAGAAGTATTTCACAAACATTGTTGGCAAGGAAGAGAAATTTTTTGTAAAAATCGCCCTAAAGCATAAAGGAACAATTATTTATAAAGACAAAAGAAAGAGTTATTTATTATAGTATAGTTTTTTTTCCTTAGTTATTCCCCAAATATTTAATAACTGAGCATTTAAATCAGAATTTTCAGCCTCAGTTACTTTATCCCATGATAGAACATTACAATCGTTATGCAATTCTACAATAGAATTTTTAGATTCTGAAATTTCTTTCAATGCAATTTTTTCACATTTGTTATTATTAAATTTAGCTTTATCTGCATTAGTATAGATTAATAATACAATAAAAATAACAGGTACATACCATATCTTTTGCTTCTTTGACAAACTTTTGAGAAGAAATAGTGTAGAACTTCCAAAAATAAATATCAAGCTTAAAGTAATTGGCATAATTGTGTCATATCTAAGAATATTAGGACGATACTCTCTATAACCGCCTAAGGGCAACAATAAAATATAACACAATGAGAATATTCCAATCCATTTAAATATGTTTAATATTTTTTTACCCTCTTGAGTTTTAAATTTTTTATTTATAATAATTGTGTTTATAGTAAGAATTATAAACAAAACAGGGAATCCTAATTTTTGTGTAAATTGGTAATAAATTCCTTGAGGAAGTTTTAAATACATCTCCCTTAATGGTATAAGCGTTGAAATTGTGATTGAATTGTATCTGCCTAGAAACAAAGAATAAAAAGAAAGTAAACTAACAGGAACCAAGAAGAACCAATAATTGGCAGGAATCATTTTAGTTGCACTTATAATTTTTTTTGTAATTCCAGCTTGGTTTAAATTAAGATAATTGGTTCTGATATTAGACAGCATTAATAGCATTGAAAACACTAAAACAATACCCGGATTTAGTGGTCCACTCAAACAAACGATTATGGATAATGGAAGCCATAAAATTTTAAAAAATATTTTTGAGGAAAGATTTTTTTTATGATAAAATTGACGAATAAAAGGTGAAAAATATAACAATAAAATTGCACAAGGTAAAGCATAAAAAAATGTGTATGTGATTGATGGATCAATTATTCCCATATATGTTCTGTATCCATTAGTCTGAAAAAGAGGAGAGACTAGAATCGCAGCAATAATAAAGTCCATTTTTAATATATTATTAGTACCTGAAATTGCCATTGCTAATAATATAATTAATATAATCTGAATAATGATTTTTGATATAGCGCAAGATAGATATATGCTGTTAATAGGCTCTGTGAAGTTTTGTAAAAATAGAGGAGCAGAAAGAAAGTACTCGCGAAATGACCAATGACAAAAAAAACGATTTGGATTTGCATATGTTTTATCTTTTAATATTGCGTTAATTCCAAGAGGATTCTCAAGAATAGGTTTAACATCGTTTGAAGGAATTATGTTCCATGCCATATCTCCATCTAATGGTTGGCTTAAATGTTGAACGAAAGAATAGCTTAAATCTGTCAGCAAAAGCAAAAATAGAAAAAGATAGATTATGTGTTTTGTCATTTTTGTTTGTTCTTTTTAAAATTATCGTCAAACTATAATGCTATAAGTTTGTTTGTCATTATCTGATTATTTTTTTAAAATTACCAATTACAAACTAATAATCAAATTTTTTTTTAGAAAGATATAATAAGGATTGCTTAATTAATGCTCGAAATTATAAAAAATATTAATTTGTGTTTTACAAACAAAAAAAAATGATTGAAAATTGTAGATTTTTTATAATAACCAATTAAAAATCAATTTTTATGATTTTTAATTGGTTGTGAAGTAAATGTGGAGCTGCGGGGAGTCGAACCCCGGTCCAAACAAGGGATCAAAATGTTTTCTACATGCTTATCTTTTTATTAATTTTCGAGAGAAGTCCGGCAAAAAGCAACCTAACAACTCCTTAGTTTCTTAATTTCGCCTAATTACCGAAACTCTAATTAAACTATCTCAATTAAAATGGTACCTCTGTGTAAACTGTAATTGAGCAGAACAGTTTACGAGATAACTCGTCTTTACACACCTAGGTGTAGAGATTAAGCCAGTTCGCTTTGCGATACTAGGCTGCGAGTGCGTAATTATTTTCGCCTTTTATAAAGTAAGAACTAAGTTTAACGAGCTTAATTCAAATGCTCGACATGCTTGCAAGTCAATTCAACTTGATGTCAAAACCAGGTCAGCCCCAATTACAAGTGCAAAGGTACAAAAACTTTACCAAAATGATTTTTTTTTTGAAAAAAACATAAAAAATAAAACTTAAATTATTACATTCGCAAAAAAAACATAATTATGAGTAAAAATATAAAAGTAGGAATACTTAAAGAAACCAAAACGCCTCCAGATAGGAGAGTTGCTGTTGCTCCCGAACAAGCAAATGAATTACTGGGAAAATTTTCAAATGTAGAGTTGTTTTTTCAGCCAAGCGATATAAGATGTTATACCGATGATGAATACAATGCATTAGGATTGAACATAAAACAAGATCTTACTGATTGTGATATTTTAATAGGTGTGAAAGAAGTGAAGATTGATACTTTAATTGCAAATAAAAAGTATTTGTTTTTTTCACATACAGCAAAGGAACAACCATATAATAGAGAATTATTGCAAGAAATTTTGAGAAAAAATATTACTCTTGTCGACTATGAATATTTAACCGATGAAAAAAATATTCGTCTCGTTGCTTTTGGACATTGGGCAGGTCTTGTGGGTGCTTATAATGGATTAATTGGTTTTGGAAAACGAACTGGTTTGTTTTCATTAAAATCGGCACACGACTGTCACGACATGAAAGAAATGCTATCTGAAGTTGAAAAGATAAAATTGCCTCCTGTGAAAATACTAATTACCGGTGGTGGCAGGGTTGCTCATGGTGCTATGGAGACATTAGCTCCTTTAAATATAAAAAAGGTAACTCCTGATGAATTTTTAAATGAAACTTTTGACGAGGCTGTTTTTTGTCAGATTGATCCATGGGATTATGTAAAACGTAAAGACGGAGGAAAATTTGACCTTCAAAATTTCTTTTATTTCCCTGATGAGTATGAATCAACTTTCTTGCCTTACACTAAAGTTACTGATTTGTTTATTGCTTGTCATTTTTGGGATGAAAAATCCCCCGTTTTTATGTCTAAAGAAGATATGAAGGCTAATGACTTTAAAATGCAGGTCATTGCTGATGTCAGTTGTGATATTGCAGGACCAATACCTTCAACAATTCGTCCATCAACCATAGCAGAACCTTTTTATGGTTATAATGCAAAATTAGAAAGAGAAACAGAAGCTTTTGATAAAAATAGCATAACTGTTATGGCGGTTGATAATTTGCCTGGCGAATTGCCACGTGATGCTTCTGTCGATTTTGGCAAAGGTTTAATCGAAAAGGTTTATCCATCATTGTTTGTTGATGACAAAAACGAGATTATTAAAAGAGCAACTATTGCAAAAGACGGAAAATTGACAGAAAAATATGCTTATTTACAAAATTATGTTGATGGTAAATAGGTTTTAATATACCGAATTTTTTATATAAAATATTAAGAGGTTGAATTGTTTTGGAAAATAATTTAACCTCTTTTTTATGTTAAAGATTTTTCAGTTGCGCTATTGTGTTAGTTTGATTATCAGAATTGAAAATAAAACTGCCTGCTACAAGAACATCAACACCTGTGTCAATAAGTTGCTTTGCATTTGACATATCAACACCACCGTCAACTTCAATAAGTGCGTTCGATTTTTTCTTATTTATCAGTTCTTTAAGCTGAGAGATTTTATTGTAAGTATTTCCTATAAATTTTTGTCCTCCAAAGCCCGGATTTACCGACATTATTAAAACCATATCAACATATTCAATAATATCTTGTAAAACTGTTACAGGTGTATGTGGATTTATTGATACCCCTGCTTTCATCCCATTAGCCTTTATTGCTTCAATAGTCCGGTTTAAGTGAGTGCAAGCTTCGTAGTGAACAGTCAATATGTCAGCACCGACATCTTTAAATTCTTTAATAAATTTATCGGGGTTAACAATCATTAAATGGACATCTAAAGGTTTTTTAGCATATTTATTTATCTGTTTTATTATTGAAAAGCCAAATGAAATATTTGGTACAAAAACGCCATCCATTATATCAAGATGAAACCAGTCGGCTTGACTGTTATTAACCATGTCGATATCTTGTTTTAGATTTGCAAAATTTGCTGATAATAATGAAGGTGATATTAAATGATTCATTTTGTTGTTTTTAAGGAATAAGATTTTTAGAAAAGGATTATTACCCCAGATAAGTTTTAAGAATTTTACTGCGAGAAGTGTATTTTAATTTTCTAATAGCTTTTTCTTTAATTTGTCTTACTCTTTCTCTAGTAAGGTCAAATTCTTCCCCAATTTCTTCAAGGGTGCTGGGAGGAACACCATTTAAACCAAAATAGAGACGAAGAATTTCAGCTTCACGTTTAGAGAGTGCAGTTAAAACTCTTTCTATTTCTTTACGTAAAGAGTCTGTTAATAAATTTTTATCAGGACCGGGTAAGTCCTTGTTATACATTATATCGTATAAATTTCCATCTTCTCCATCTGCAAGGGGAGCATCCATTGAAATATGTCTACCTGCAGTTTTTAAGGCTTTTTTAACATCCTCAGGAGATATTTCAAGATTTTTAGCTACTTCTTCTGCAGTTGGTTCTCTTTCGTATTTTTGCTCAAGTTGAGCCAGAACTTTGTTTATTTTATTTAACGAACCAATTTTGTTTAAAGGTAATCTTACAATGCGTGCCTGTTCGGCCAATGCTTGTAAAATTGATTGACGAATCCACCATACAGCATAAGAAATAAACTTGAACCCACGAGTTTCATCAAATCTTTTAGCTGCTTTAATCAATCCTAAGTTTCCTTCGTTAATTAAATCGGGCAGACTTAACCCTTGATTTTGGTATTGTTTAGAGACAGAAACAACGAAACGTAAATTGGATTTAATTAATCTGGATAAGGCTAAGTCATCTCCTTCTCTTATTTTTCGAGCTAAATTAACTTCTTCTTCTGCTGTTAATAATTCAACTTTTCCTATTTCATGTAAATATTTGTCAAGAGACTGAGTGTCGCGATTAGTGACTTGTTTGGTAATTTTCAGTTGTCTCATGTTAGATACATTATTGATAAATAACTCAAAAATCCTTCTAATTTACTAATTATTTTAAATCTTCAAAGGAAAAATGAAAAAAAAACATATAAAAAAAAATTTTTAATATGTTTTATGACATTTTTTTTATGCTATTTGGTCAATAAATTCAATGGGTTTGATATTAATTTTTTTCATTTCATTTTATAAAAAAATATGCTAAAAAAGAATTTTTAGCATATTTAATGAATAATTTTTATAAAAATGATTTTTTTTAGTTGATTTTATTTTGTCTTTTTCAAATTAGCAAATGCTAAAATTATTCCTAAAGCAACACCCAATAAGGCAGCAAAAAGAATTTGAAACTCCTTTGGTAATAAAAAAGTTATTGTTTGAGCAGGTATCCAAAAAAAGGGAATAGTCTTTTTAAAAATAAAATTCCATTGAGTTGACCAGTCGAGATTAATCATTATATCTCCAAATTTAATAGGAGTAAAAAAGCCTGATAATGTACCATTGTTGTTTAAAATATGCGTATCAATAATTTTATGTAAAGTCATCATTACCGGTGCATAAATTAAATTTAATGCTGTGCTGATTGCAAAAGCACCTAATAATTTTATAGGTGTAAAACCCTGTTGCATTGCTTGAACAACACCATTAACGCCGAGATATTCAAGAAATACAGGTGTGCCGACAGCAAAAATAACAAATGAAAGTTTTATTGTTAATCCTAAAAATCCCCAAACTATTGCACGAGGGAGAAGTCCAAAGCCTTTTTTATTATATACACCTGCGCGTATTCTTAAACCTATTACTTCACCGAGAGTTGCAAGTATTGCAAATTTTATAAAACTCATTATCATTCCATGAGCTTTGTTAAACGATGAATAAAAATCAAATACTTGGTCTGAAATAAAAAATGGAAGGAAAAAAATAATTAGGCATGCTATAAATATTAAGTCTCTTTTTTTCATTTTGTTACAGTTTTTTATTTAGTTTATGTTTGAATAATTAACAATTAACAATTTTTGTTTATTGTTTTGTTGCTATTGTGTCGATTTTTGTAGAATCAATATTTTTTTCAGTACTATAGAATATTTTAAAACCTTTTTTAGCATTAGTAATAATTCTTTTGTGACCAAATGCTAAAGCTATGATTAGTAGTATTGTAACTATAATCATAGCTTTTTCGTTGTAAGTAAGTTGTTTGAAATGTCGCATTTACTAAAAGTTATTTTTCAATTCTAATTCGTGCATCTACAGCTACAACTTTATCCTTTGAGCCGAGAAGAGGGTTTAAGTCCATCTCGAAAATTTCGGGAGCAGTTTTTACTAAAGCTGAAACGCGTTGAATAATATCTGTAAATTTTTCTTCGTTAACAGGTTCTTGACCTCTAACACCTTGAATAATTTTGTAACTTTTTAAATTTTTAATCATGTTTGATGCTTCGGTTTTGTCTAAAGGAGCAAGACCAGCTGTAACATCTTTTAAAACTTCGATAAAGATGCCGCCTAAACCACAAAGTATCATGTGCCCAAATTTAGGTTCGTATTTAGCACCTACAAAAAGTTCTGTTCCCGATAGCATTGGTTGCATCAAAATAGCAGTGGTGTCTTTTATTTTCATCATTCTGGAGAACTCTTTTTCAACATCATTTACATTCTCAATGTTTAAAACTACTCCGCCAACATCTGATTTATGAACAGGTCCCACAACTTTCATAACAATTGGGAAGCCTAATTTTTTTGCTTGTTCAACAGCTAGTTCTTTTGAATCAACAACAGCTTCGCCGGCTCTTGTTATTCCGGCAGCATCTAATAAATTTTGTACTCCTTCAGGTGAAAGATAGCCGTTTGGTGTATTGTCAATAATTTGACGTATTTTTTTATTATCGATTTCAGGTAAAATAATATTTTCAGGTGTAGTTTTTGGTGTGTGATAAATTTTGCAAAGCGCATTTCCAAATAATACTTCGTCAGGGAAATTAATTCTTCCTAATGATAAAAAGTAATCAATATCATCTTTAACATTAATTATTGAAGGTAGAATTGGGAAAATTGGTTTTTT
>JAGLDO010000056.1 GCA_023145555.1 Bacteroidales bacterium | reverse complement strand
TTCGGAGTAGTCTCAATTTTTAATTGTTTGAAAGAAAAGGGGTAGGTTTATGATAAAAAAAATGTTTATACATTATTTATATAAACAAAGTTTGGAAAGAATGAAAAGAGATGTGCTCAAGTCTCAATTAAAAAATTATACACTTTCTTTTATATCGATAAGCATTTCTTTTATTTTTTTTAATGAACTTATTACTTCAAAATTGTTAATTGTATCTTCTTTATTTTCTTTTAGTTTTTTCTTTGCACCTTTTAAAGTCATCCCTCTGTCTTTAACTAAATAAAATATTAGATAAAAATTTTCAATATCTCGTTTAGTAAACAAACGATTGCCTTTTTTGTTTTTTTTTGGTTTAATAATATCAAATTCTTTCTCCCAAAAACGAATTAACGACGTATTAACTTCAAACATCTTGGCAACTTCACCAATTGGGTAATATAATTTTTCTATTTTTTTTTCTTTGTATGGCATAAAGATTTTTTATTACATTATAAAATTAGTCAAAACTTTGATTTTTTCGTGAAGACACCAAAATCATTTTATCATATTCAGAAGGCGTAATGTCATTAAAATAATAATTAACAGGATTAACAGGTTTATTATTTCTTCTCACTTCATAATGTAGGTGAGGGGCTGTCGAAACTCCAGTAGAGCCTACAAAACCTATTAATTCTCCACGATTTATTTTTTGACCGGCTCTAACAACAATTTTGTTTAAATGGGCATAAACAGTTTTATATCCAAAATTATGATTTATTATAACTCTTTTTCCATAACCACCTTTCGATATTCCGGATTTTATAACTTTTCCATCACCGGTTGCATATATTTTTGTTCCTGTAGGTGCTGTTAAGTCAATACCGGTATGCATTTTTCTCGTTTTGTAAATAGGATGAATTCTATAACCAAAACCTGAAGCAAATCTAATTAAGTCTTTATCAGATATTGGTGCGATTGCCGGTATGCAAGAAAAATATTTTTGTTTGTTCTTTGCCATATCAATAATCTTATCATAAGATTTTGATTGAACATATAATTTTTTTGAAATCTTGTCTAATTTTGTGGCAGTTTCAATAACTAGGTCAGAGTTACTATATCCTTCAAGTTTAGCATAGCGATTAACTCCTCCAAAACCAGCTTCCCTTACTGACCTTGGTATTGGGTCGGCTTCGAAAATGACTCTGTATATATTATCGTCTCTTTGCTGTATATCGCTTAACACATTTGAAATTTGTGCTAATTTTTTATCCATAATGTTATATTGCACTATTAACTGTTTGTTTTCCCTTTTTAAAGATTTTTCTTTGGGTGTATCGAAAAAATAAGAGAATATTAAAATAATAATTACAGCTAAAAAGATGCTTGCCAAAATATACGAAAAAGCTTGAAAAAATTTTTGTTTCGAAGTTTTTTCAATTTTGTCGTAATTGAGTGATTCGGGATTAAATTTATATTTATATTTTGGCATAAAACAAAAATGTAAAAAAAAAATGTAATAATCAAATACAAATCTAAATTAAATAAATTAATTTTACAAACTCTTTTGTATTTAGCAGAGCTTAAAGTTTTATGATAATATAAAAGAAATTGTATCTTTAATATAGTATTTATGAATTCTAATGAAATAAGGAAAGAATTTAAAAATTTTTTCGAATCAAAGCAACACCAAATTGTTCAATCTGCACCAATGGTAGTTAAGGATGACCCTTCTCTTATGTTTACTAACGCAGGAATGAACCAGTTTAAAGACCTGTTTTTAGGCAATTCAACAATCCAATACAGTCGCGTAACAAATTCACAAAAATGTTTAAGAGTTTCTGGTAAACATAACGACCTCGAAGAAGTAGGACACGATACTTATCATCATACAATGTTTGAGATGCTTGGTAATTGGTCGTTTGGTGATTATTTTAAAGAAGAAGCTATTGATTGGGCTTGGGAATTATTAGTAGATGTTTTCAAAATATCTAAAGACAGACTTTATGTAACAGTTTTTGAAGGCTCTAAAGATGATGGCTTGGGAAAAGATAATGAGGCATTTAATTTCTGGGAAAAATATCTTCCTGAAGATAGGATTATAAATGGATCGAAAAAAGATAATTTTTGGGAGATGGGTAGCACAGGTCCTTGCGGTCCATGTTCAGAGATACACATTGATTTGAGAGATGAGGATGAAAGAAAAAAAATTGACGCTGTTGATTTAATTAATAAAGACCATCACTTAGTTATTGAAATATGGAATTTGGTTTTTATTCAATATAACCGAAAGACTGATAATTCATTAGAGAAACTTCCTAAGAAACATGTTGATACAGGCATGGGCTTTGAACGATTATGTATGGTTGTTCAAGGTAAAAAATCAAATTATGATACCGATGTTTTTCAACCATTAATTCAAGAAATTGCTAAAAAATCAGCAAAGAAATATGGCGAAAATGAGAAAGATGATATTGCAATGCGAGTTATTGCCGACCATCTAAGAGCTGTTTCTTTTGCTATTGCCGATGGACAATTGCCTTCAAACAACAAAGCAGGTTATGTAATTCGTCGTATTCTTCGACGAGCCGTTAGGTATGCTTATACATTCTTAAATCACAAAGAGCCTTTTATTAACACTTTGGTTCCCGTGCTAATTTCTACTATGGGCGATGCTTACAAAGAACTAATTCAGCAACAGCAGATTATTGAAAAGATTATTGCTGAAGAAGAAGCTTCTTTTTTACGCACTTTAGATGTTGGAATAAAGCTTCTTGATAAAATAATTGAGCAGACCAAAAAAGATGAAAATAATTCTATTAAAGGAAAAGATGCCTTTGTTTTATATGACACTTATGGCTTCCCGCTTGACTTAACTCAGCTGATTTTGAAAGAAAATGGATTGACTGTCAATATTGATGATTTTAATAAAGAAATGTCAAAACAAAAATCGCGTTCACGCGTAGCAACTTCAATTGAAACTGACGATTGGGTTGTTTTGATAGATGATGATGTTGAGGAGTTTGTCGGTTATGATTATACTAATGCTGAGGTAAGAATTACACGATACCGTAAAATTAAAATCAAAAATAAAGATTTTTTTCAATTGGTATTTCAGCTTACTCCATTTTATGGTGAGAGTGGTGGACAAATAGGCGATTCCGGTTATATTGAGGCAAATGGAGAAAAAACCTCGATTATTGATACTAAAAAAGAAAATAATCTGATTATCCATATTACTAAACAGTTACCTTCTAATCTTAATGTTAAATTTATGGCTGTCGTTAATAAAGACAGACGAGATTTAATTAAATGTAATCACTCTGCAACTCACCTTCTTCATTTTGCTTTGCGAAAAACTCTTGGTACTCACGTTGAGCAAAAAGGATCGTTAGTTGATGATAAACATTTACGTTTTGACTTTTCTCATTTTCAAAAACTTACTGATGAAGAAATTGCTAAAGTTGAACATATAGTAAATACTAAAATCAGAGAAAATATTCAATTAAATGAGAGACGTAATATTCCAATTAAAAAAGCTCAAGAATTAGGTGCCATGGCTTTGTTTGGTGAAAAGTACGGCGACACTGTTAGAATTATCCAATTTGGAGATTCTATTGAACTTTGCGGTGGAACTCATGTAAAAGCAACCGGCGAGATAGGTTTCTTTAAGATAATATCAGAAACAGCTATTGCTGCAGGCATTAGACGAATCGAAGCAATTACTTCTTTTAATGCAGAGCAATACGTTAATAATGAGATAAATACGTTGAGAGAAATTAGGCAAAGTCTTAATAACCCTAAAAATGTTGTTAAAAATATTGATGATTTTATTAATGAGAATGCTCAACTAAAGAAAAAAATTGAAGATTTTAATAGAGAGAAAGTTAATGTTCTAAGAAATGATTTAATTAATAAGGTTCAAAATATTAATGGAATTAATGTTATTGCAGAAAAGATTAATATAGATTCTGCAGCTTCTGTAAAGGATATCGCTTTTCAGTTGAAAAATAAAATAGATAATCTGTTTCTTGTTCTTGGGACGGAAATCGACCGAAAAGCAAGTTTGACTGTAATGATTTCTGAAAATTTGGTAAAAGAAAAAGATCTTCATGCCGGAAATATTATTCGCGAAATCTCAAAAGAAATAAAAGGAGGCGGAGGCGGACAAGCTTTTTATGCTACTGCAGGAGGTAAAGACCCCGATGGTTTGATAAAAGCAATTGAAAAAGCAAAAGATAAAATTAGTTAGATTCTTGAATGTTTTTTAAATCTCAATGTGCAGAAAAACAATTTAGCAATATGTTTACAGTGTTGAATATATTGCTAAATTGTTTAATTGTTAAATCGATTAACAATTAATAATTAACAACTAACAATTAATAAGTTCTAGTCATATCTTCGGGTACACAAAAAATATAGTCTGCTGTGTTTTTATATTCGTCTTCCAAAGCATCTATTTTGTTTTGTAATAC
>JAGLDO010000055.1 GCA_023145555.1 Bacteroidales bacterium | reverse complement strand
TTCACAATCTCACAATTTCACAACTTCACATAAAAGAATATCAATGTCAAAATTAAATGTATATAGAGCATCTGCCGGTTCGGGTAAAACTTATCGTTTAACTGAGGAATATCTGCGCTTGTTGTTCAAAAGCAACATGAGTTATAAAAACATTTTGGCTGTAACTTTTACCCACAAAGCTACCGACGAAATGAAAACCAGAATTATTGAAGCTCTCTACAAATTGAGTAATGTAGAAAAGTTTAATGATGGTGTTGATTATTATGATGAATTTAAAAATGAATTTAATTTAAACGATAAAGAGATAAAGCAAAAATCATCAATTATTCTTGCTCGTATTTTACATGATTATTCGCGTTTTTCAGTTGGCACAATAGATAGTTTTTTCCAAAAGGTTATTCGTGCTTTTGTTCGTGAAATTGGTCTTCAATATGGATTTAACATTGATTTAGACATTAACAAAGTTATGGCTGAAGCTGTTAATAATTTATTTACTGATATTGATGATGACGAAGATTTAAAAAAGTGGTTATTAGATTTTATTAACGATAAAATTAAAAATAGTAAGAGCTGGAAGATTTATGATGATATTTTTAACTTATCTAAATCAGAAATATTTAAAGAGGATTTTCAATTGTTTGGTGATGAGTTGACTAAAAAGTTGAGCGACAGGAATTTTTTAAATGATTATTTATCCGCGATTAAGAATATTCAAAAGAAATTTGAAAATGATTTACAGGAAATAGGAAAGAAGGGCTTAAAAATTATTAATGATAATGGTTTAACTGTTGAAGATTTTTTATCGAAGAAAACAAGTTTTGCAAATTATTTCAGAAAATTAGCAAATAAACAAGATTTTATTCCCGGAAAACGTGTTTTAGACGCTCAAGATACAGTTGAAAAATGGTATAAAAAAGATTCAAATAAGATAGCCGAAATCACAACTGTTTATGATGCAGGATTAAACAAATTATTAGTCGAAGCAATAGAATATTATAATTTAAATAAAGAAAAATATTACACTGCAAAAGAAATATATTCACAATTTTACACACTTGGCATTTTAACCGATGTGTCGAAAAAAGTAACAGATTATTGCAAAGAAAACAATATTTTTTTGATTAGCAATTCGGCTGTTCTGCTTAACAAGATTATTGACGGAAGCGATACTCCTTTTATTTATGAGAAAATAGGGAATTATTATAAGCATTTTATGATAGATGAGTTTCAGGATACTTCAAAATTACAATGGAACAATTTTAAACCCTTAATCGACAATAGTCTCGCCAGTAATAATACCAGCCTTGTTGTTGGTGATGTAAAACAATCGATATATCGTTGGCGAAATGGCGACTGGAAACTTCTCTCACAACAAATTAATAAAGATTTTCAAAATCAGGGAATCGACGACAGTAATCCTTTAAACACTAACTGGCGAAGCAAAAAAAATATTATTGATTTTAATAATTCATTTTTTAATTATGCAGCAAGTCTTTTGCAAGAAGTTTATAATCAGAATGTTCCTGATGCAGATATTGAAAAAAATCTGAAAATACAAATTGTTGATGCTTATAAAGATGTATTTCAAAATACCCCAAAGACAAAGCAAGGCGGCTACATTAATATTTCTTTTCTTGAAAATAGTAAAGAAAATAAATTTGATAACAATATTGAAAAAGAATTACCAAAAGTTATTGAGCAATTACAAGATAAAAATTTTCAACTTAACGATATTGCCATTTTAGTCAGAACTTCGAAAGAAGCAGGGAAAATATCAAAATTTTTATTGAAATATAAGAATGAACACACTAACTCAAAATATAAATACGATGTTATTTCAAACGAATCTCTTTATTTAAAAAATTCGTTTATTGTTAGTTTCATATTATTGATTTTGAAATATTTTGTAAATCCGGCAGATAATATTAACAATGCAAATATTGTTTACCAATATAATCAGTATATTTCAAATAATGAATTTGGCAATGAAAAGTTTAATGATGTTTTTCTTCAAATATCTAAAAAACAAAAAGATGTATTTGATAAGTATCTGCCCGATGAATTTGCTCAAAACGTAAATAAATTAAAGCATCTTACACTATACGAATTAGTTGAGAATATTATCAATATTTTTAAATTAAATAATTTTGATGTTGAAATATCGTTTTTGCAGGCTTTCCAAAACATTGTATTTAATTTTGTTAAAAGTGATTCTTCCGATATAAGCTTATTTTTAAGATGGTGGGATGAGTTTGGAATAAAAGAAACAATTAAATCTTCAGACGAGCAAAAAGCTATAAGGATTTTAACAATACACAAGTCGAAAGGACTTCAGTTTAAAGCAGTTATTCTCCCTTATTGTAATTGGCTGATTGATAATGATAGTAAACATAGCAAATACATTTGGTGCAAACCAAATACCGAGCCTTTTAATAAATTAGATTTAGTTCCTGTTAAATATTCACCAAAACTTACTGACACCATTTTTTATAAAGATTATTTTAATGAAAAACTACAGGCTTATGTCGATAATCTAAATCTTTTGTATGTAGCGTTTACACGTACCGAAGAAGCTTTGTTTGCTTTTGCTCCTTTAAAAGAAAAGGATGAAGTAAAAACCGTTGCTGATGTTTTATTCAAAAGTTTTAATAATAAATCTGACATTAGTTCACTGCAAGAACAAAAAATATTTAATACTGCCGATTATTGGAATGATGAGACAAAGGTTTTTTCTATGGGCAGCATAAGCTCTATTGAAACAAAAAATAAAAAAAAAGAAACAAATGATTTTTGTTTTAATAAATATTTATCAAATACAGATAATAACAGGCTGAGATTGAAATTTCACAGTAACGAATTCTTTTCTGAAGTTAACATCGACAGTAAATCGCACATAAACAAAGGCACAATTATGCATCAGATATTTGAATATATTTATACAGATAAAGATGTTGAGGCAGCTGTGAATAAAGTTTATTTTGAAGGAAAAATTGATGA
>JAGLDO010000054.1 GCA_023145555.1 Bacteroidales bacterium | reverse complement strand
ACAAACAGCTGATGATTACCTGCAAAATTATATCTCTAATGCCGGTAATACATTTAATGACCCCGGTATTTCATACCCTTCATCAGGAACATTAAATCCTGTACCAACAGGAAATGTTACAGAAAATTTATCAACTTATCCAAGTGATTTTTTTACACAGGTAAACTATAAAGGTGCTTTTGATCCTAATGCTCAAAATTGGGCTCAAGGTTGGACTCTTTTATTCGAATAATTTATGTAAAACCCTAAAGTTCAAGGCTTTTTATTAAATTAAGGATTGTCTTTATAAATAAAAAAAAATGAAAAAAATAATATTTACATTAAGTCTGATATTTTTTATTATTAATGCTTTTGCTAACTCATCAGGTAAAATCAATGGAAAAGTTATTGATAAAAAAACAGGCGAAGAATTACCGGGTGCCAACATTATCATCACAGGCACAACTGTTGGAACAATAAGTGATTTAGATGGTAATTTTTCACTATCAAATTTACAACCGGGTGTTTATGACATCACTTGTTCGTTTATTTCATACGAAACAGTTACAATAAAAAATGTTGTTGTGAAGCAGGGTGAAGAGATTTTTTTAAATTTAAAATTATTGGAAAAAGATTTAGATTTAGGTGAGATTACAATAACCGATAAATTTGAACGAAAAACTGAAAATTCAATAATTGCAATACAAAAAAGAACCGCTTCATTGGTAAATGGTATTTCTGCACAAGAAATGTCGATAAACGGGGATAATAATGCTGCGGCTTCTCTTTCAAAAGTTACAGGTATTTCAGTAGATGCAGGTAAATATGTTTATGTTAGAGGCTTAGGTGACAGATATTCAAAAATTGAGTTAAACGGGGCAGAAATTCCCAGTCTCGATCCTAATCATAATTCTGTACAATTAGACTTATTCCCAAATAATATTATTGATAATATGATGGTTTATAAAACGTTTTCACCAAATTTACCTGCAAGTTTTACAGGCGGTTACGTGAATATTGTTACTAAAGATTTTCCCACAAAATTTACTTTTCAATTTTCTACTTCATTAGGTTTTAATCCTCAAACAAACCTTAATAGTAATTTTATTACTTATAAAGGTGGTAAATTTGATTTTCTCGGTATTGATGATGGTACTCGAGAACTTCCTATGATAGCTCAAAACGGAATACCTTATCGATATCAAGATGACCAAAAATTAGATGGTGTTTCAAAATCGTTTAATAAAACCATGACAACAGCAAGACAAACATCTTTTTTTAATCATAGTCATTCCTTTGCAATAGGTAATCAGGTTAATTTTTTAGGTAAACCATTGGGTTTTATAGCAAGTTTGAGCTATAACAGATCTTATAAATATTATAACAATGGAGAGAATGGACATTATACATTAACTACTCTTAATTCACCTTTTTTACAAAAAGATTTGCAGCTTAACGATGAAAAAGGGACTATGAATGTTTTAATAGGCGGCATATTAAATTTATCATACAAACTGTCAAAAAATAATAAGATTAGTTTAAATATCATTCATAATCATTGTGGAAATAAGCAAGCACGTTATCAAGAAGGATGGAGTTTATATCATGAAGTGAATTTTCAAACGCGTACTTTACAATTTTCCGAGCGTTCATTTAGTGCAGCCCAATTAAGAGGCGAGCATACATTCACGTCATTATCAAATCTTAAAGCATTGTGGATGAGTTCATATACTTACTCAAAACATGATGAACCCGATTTAAGGTTTTTTACAAATATTTTTGAGACTTCTAATAATGATACCGTTTATGAAATAGATATTGCTAAACAAGACCTGCCATCACGTTATTTTCGTAATATGAATGAAAATAATTTTGATAATAGAATTGATTTTGAATTACCTTTTAGTGTAAAGCAAAAGGATTTAAAATTTCAATTTGGAGGTGTTTACACTTTAAGGAACAGGATCTTTAGAGAAAATATTTTTACATATAAAGATAATAATAATTCGTTTACCGGAAATATAGCAAATTATTTAAGCGATAGTAATATTGGGATGAATGTTGACAACTATCAAAATAATTATGGTATATATATTAGTGACGGCTCACAATTGAGTAATAATTATGATGCAAATCAATCAATTTTTGCTGCATATATAATGTTTGATATGCAATTGTCAGATCATTTTAGGGCTGTAACAGGCATAAGAACAGAAACAACCGATATTTCGGTTAAAAGTAAAAATCCGGCAAACCCCGAAGGAGTTTTGAATAATATTGATTGGTTACCTGCATTGAATTTAACGTATAAAGCAACCGGCAAAACAAATTTCAAAGCATCATATACAAAAACATTAGCACGTCCGTCTTTCAGAGAGTTGGCACCTTATGCATCATTTGAATTTAGTGGAGATTTTATTTTTATTGGTAACGAAAATTTACAACGTACAATAGTTGATAATTATGATATTCGTTGGGAACATTATATTAATCATGGTGAATTGATTTCATTAGGTTATTTTTATAAACATTTTCACAATCCTATTGAACGCACCTTTGTTGCAAATGCCGTTAACGATGAGCTGACATTCGAAAATGTTGATGATGCTAATATTCAAGGAATTGAATTTGAAATAAGAAAAAAAATAGATTTTATTAATGCTTTAAGATATTTTAAAATAGGAGGTAACTTAACATTGGTAAACTCTACAGTTAGTATAGAAGACGAAGAGTTGTCATCAATACGTGCTACAAATCCAGACCAAAGTGCAACAAGAGTTATGTGCGGACAATCACCTTATATTATTAATGCTTTTTTAGATTATAACAATAGCGATTTAGGTTTAAATTCACGTTTAACATATAATATTTCAGGTAAAAAATTAGCAATTGTCGTTAGAGGAGGCACACCAAATATTTTTGAACAGCCACAAGGGAAACTTAATTTTAACATTAAAAAGAATTTAGGTAATAATATTTCATTAAAATTT
>JAGLDO010000053.1 GCA_023145555.1 Bacteroidales bacterium | reverse complement strand
CCGTATTTTGACATTTCTCTTACAATTAAATCCTGATTATCGAAAGAGTATCTTCTTCGTGTACCAAAATCAGCAATCTTAACTCCCAATTTATTAAAACGCATTGCCTTTTGCCTGACTCTGTCAATTATCTCATCTTTATTTAAAATTTTTTGTCTTGTTTTAATAAAATATAGCTCAGAAACAATTGCCAACAATGGAACTTCCCACAATATTGTTCTGTACCAATAACCTTCAATAGAAATTTTTAATTCCCCCTTCTCCATCGAAACATTTACTTCATCAGGATTATATCTATAACCTTTTAAGAAATCGAGATAAGTTGGTGGAAGAAAATAATACTTTTCAGCGAAAAACTCTTGTTCAGATTGTGTTAACCTGAGTTTACTCATATTATTAATATAAATTTTTAGCTCTTTGTCAAAACCGTCAGGAAATTTTGTATTATCCCTATTAATAAATTCATATCTAACTATGGCTCTGGGAAACAATGAAATGACTGCATTCTGCATTGTGAATTTATAAAAGTCATTATCGAGAATTGAATTAATCATTAAGCTCTATTTTATAATTATGATTAGTTTATTTTTTATTAATACTATAAAACAAATATAAATAAAACATGATTGTAATAAAATATAATCATTGCTGAATTTTATTTTTTTTAACAATAATATCTTTTATTAATCTGTAAAATTTAGTAAATTTATAATTTAATCATAAACATTATATTTATAGTATTATGAACAATCAAAAGACTTTTGTATTAGACACTAATGTAATTCTGCATGATCATAAATGCATTTACAATTTTGACGAAAATGATGTAGTAATTCCCATTGTAGTACTCGAAGAAATAGATAAATTTAAAAAAGGCAACGAAATAATAAACTATAATGCCCGAGAATTTACGAGAGAGTTAGATAAAATTTCCGGAAACCTCCTGTTTAAAGAAGGTGTAAGTCTCGGTGCTAATAAAGGTAAACTATATGTTGTAACAGGTAAGGCATTCTCCGAAGATTTAAAGGAATCCTTTTTTCAAGACACACCAGACCATAGAATTTTAGCTGTCGCAGATTATATAAAAAAAGAAAAACCAAATACTGTTTTAATAACAAAAGATATCAATCTTAGATTAAAAGCAAAATCACTTGGTATTGTTTCTCAAGATTATGAAACAGGGAAAATAAAAGATATTAAAGCAATAAACAAAGTAATTCCAACTGTTAATAATATTAATGATGCTATAATTTCACGTTTATATAAAAATTTTGAAGGCGTTCCAATTGAAGATTTTAAATTTGCTAAATTACCTGAGGCTCATAAATATTCAATTTATAAAAGTGAAAAATCCAGTGTTTTAACTCATTTCGACCCAATTAATAATGTAATAAACAGGGTCGTTAAACGTCCATATTACGGAATTGAACCACGAAATGCAGAGCAAACTTTTTCTTTAGATGCATTGTCGCGACCAGAAATACAATTGGTTTCACTTACAGGGAAAGCCGGTACAGGAAAAACATTATTGGCTTTGGCAGCTGCATTGCATCAAATTAACAATTTTGAACAGGTCTTATTAGCCAGACCAATAGTGCCTCTTTCTAATAGAGATCTTGGTTTTTTGCCTGGGGATGTTAAAGATAAAATAGGTCCATATATGCAACCACTATTTGATAATCTCTCAGTAATTAAACATAAATTTAAGTCAACGAGTAAAGAATACCTCAAAATAGAAGAATATTTAAAAGAGGAAAAATTGGTAATAACTCCATTGGCATATATTCGAGGTAGAAGTTTATCAAATGTATTTTTTATTGTTGATGAGGCACAAAACTTAACACCACACGAGGTGAAAACTATTATTACAAGAGCCGGAGAAGGTACAAAAATAATTTTCACAGGAGATATTCAACAAATTGACAGCCCTTATTTAGATGAAAAATCTAATGGACTTTCTTATCTGTCAGAAAAAATGAGAGGACAAAAAATATTTACCCATGTTAATCTATTAAAAGGGGAAAGAAGCTACTTAGCAGAATTGGCAAGTAACTTATTGTAAAAAATTTTGATAAATGATTTTTTTAATTTATATTTCGTTCAAATATTGAAAAGTGGAAAATTATAACTGGGAAAACAAACTTTTTTTAGTAGTTGAAGATGAAATTAGTAACTACAAATTAATTAAGGCTATGTTAAAAAAAACAAAAGCTGAAATAATCTGGGTTTCTGATGGCAAAAGTGCAATAGAAGAATGTAAAAAAAATGACAAGATTGATATTGTAATTATGGATATTAAAATGCCTATTATGGATGGCTATGAGGCAACGAGACAAATTAAAGATTATAATAAAAATATACCAATTATTGCACAAACAGCATATGCTATGGCTGCGGATAGAGAAAATAGCTTAAAAGCAGGATGTGATGATTATATATCTAAACCTATTAATATTCAAGAGTTTCTTGAAAAAATTAATAATTTTATTTAAAAAAATTTATATAAATAATTAAATTTTGTAATTTTATAAAAAATATTTTTCTCAAATTATTATTGATAAAACATATTGTAATGAAGGAATTAACAATAAAAGGAACTAGACAAAACCCTAATATTATCCTAAGCAAAGAAAAAAACATTTTTGAATTCTCAGGTCAATCATTACCCGAAAATGTTCAAAAATTATATCAACCTATTTTATCATGGATTGATGAGTATTCAGATGCTCCAAACGATAATACTTCTTTAATCTTTAGAATGAAATATTACAATTCGGCTTCGTCAAAAGTCCTTTTTGAAGTTTTAAAAAAATTTAATTTAATATTTAAAAAAGGCAAAAACGTTAAAGTTGAATGGTTTTTTAAAGAAGAAGATGAAGACATGCAAGAATCCGGCAAATATTATGAAGAATTGCTAGATATGCCTTTTAATTTTCATACTTTATAATATTTTTCATTAAACCTTTTTTTTGAATGTTTACTCCTTTTATTTAAAAAATAATTAGTCAAACTTTCTGTGCAAATTCACCGGAAGTTTTTTTATTTAATCAATAAATATTTTTTTCAAGTAATAGTGAAAAGACTTTACCAAATAATAATAAAATATATACTAATCTCGTCATTAGTATTAATTAACTCTTGTCACGTTAAAGAAAAGGCAGTTGATGAAGGTGTATTAGAATATAATATAGAATACTTAACAAACAAAAAAGAACATCCAATAGTTAACCTATTACCTCCATCAATGTGTATTAAATTCAAAAACAATAATACATATACACTAATAAAAGGTTGGATGGGAGTATTTAGTCT
>JAGLDO010000052.1 GCA_023145555.1 Bacteroidales bacterium | reverse complement strand
TTATTGATGAATATGCAGATTTAATAATGACCGCAGGTAAAGAAATTGAGATGCCAATTGCTCGACTGGCTCAACTAGCTCGTGCTATTGGTATTCATCTAATTATTGCTACTCAACGACCAACAACTAATATTATTACAGGTCTTATAAAAGCAAATTTCCCTACTAGAATAGCATTTAGAGTTACTTCAAGCATGGATTCAAGGACAATATTAGACCAAACAGGAGCAAATCAATTAATTGGTAGAGGCGATATGCTTATTTCAAGTGCAAGCAATTTAACTCGTGTTCAATGTGCATTTGTTGACACTCCAGAAATTGAAAAAATTATTGACTATATTGAAAAACAACAGGCATACCCAAGCGCTTTCTTATTACCCGAATATGTTGACGATAATTCGAAAAATTTAACAGAGGTCGATTTAAAGAAAAGAGATACTCTTTTTGAGGATGCAGCTCGCTTAATTGTTATTCATCAACAAGGTTCAACTTCTCTAATACAAAGAAAATTTTCAATAGGTTATAACAGAGCAGGGAGAATTATTGACCAACTTGAAGCTGCAGGAGTTGTTGGTCCTAATGAAGGAAGTAAGGCGCGTCAAGTTCTGATACCTGATGAGTATTCATTAGAGCAATTATTAAACAGAATTAATAATCAATAAACACTGAAACATATGTGTTCTATTAACGTACATAAGTGTGATTAGTTTAAATTTTAACAAAAGAACGATTTAGATATGAAAAAAATTTCAATTATTATTTTATTTTTAGCAACTACATTAGTTGGTTATACACAAAAAGAACCTAAAGCAAAATCAATATTAGATAAAGTTTCATCTAAAACAAAATCATATAAAACTATAAAGTCAAACTTTTCATATAATATGGAAAATCTACAAGACGGTGTTAATGAAACTTTTGAAGGAACTGTATTTGTAAAAGGGAACAAGTTTAAAATCTTGCTTATGGGTACTGAAACATACTCTAACGGCAAAAACAGATGGGTTTATATGCCTGACGAAGAAGAGGTTAATTTGTATGAGGTAGAAAAAAAGGACAGAAAGAATAAAAATCAAGACGATGATGTTTTAAGTAATCCAAGAGACTTATTCAATATTTATAACAAAGGGTTTAAATATAAATATATTAGTGAAGTAGTTGAAAATGGGAAAATATTGTATTTAATTGAATTAGTTCCACGTAACAAGAAAAAGAATTTTTTCAAGATTAAAGTTAAAGTAGATAAAGCTAAGTATCAATTATACTCAATAAAATATTTCAGTAAAGATGGAAGCAGATATACAATAAAAATTAAAAATTTTAAACCTAATGTAAAAATGCAGGATTCAATTTTTACTTTTGACACAAAAGCTCATCCCAAAGTTGAAGTTGTTGATATGCGTGAATAAATTTTTCTTAAACAAAGAACCCATCAAATATTTGATGGGTTCTTTGTTTATATCTGTGGAAAAACTATTCTTTATCATCATACTTAAACAATTGCAAGGTGTGTCCCATCTTGTCTCGTTTAGTTTTCATATAAAAATTATTGTATTTATTCGGTTCAATTTCAATTGAAACATTCTCAACGATTTCAAGACCATATGCTTCAAGACCAATTCTCTTCACAGGGTTATTAGTAATCAGCTTAATTTTTTGAACGCCAATGTTTCGAAGAATTTGAGCACCAACGCCATAATCTCTTTCATCCGGTTTAAAGCCAAGTTCAACATTTGCCTGAACGGTATCCATACCATCTTCTTGTAACTTATAAGCTTCCATTTTGCCAAATAACCCAATTCCTCTACCCTCTTGATTCATATAAACAACAACTCCTTTTCCGGCTTTATCAACCTCTTGCATTGCTTTATGCAATTGTTCTCCACAATCGCAACGCAACGAGCCAAAAATATCTCCGGTAAGACACGATGAGTGAACTCTAACCAAAATGGCTTCGTCTTTTTCCCACTCACCTTTAATTAAAGCAACATGTTCCATTCCATTTGACTTCTGTTTAAACGGTATTAATTTAAAGTTACCATATTTAGTAGGTAAATTTACTTCAACACCTCTGATAATTAAACTTTCTTTTTTTAAGCGATATGCAATTAAATCTTCAATTGAAATAATCTTTAAATCAAATTTCTTTGATATTTCAATTAGTTGAGGTAAGCGAGCCATTGACCCGTCAGCTTTCATAATTTCAACAAGCACACCCCCGGGTTTTAATCCTGCTAATCTAGAAATATCAATAGCAGCTTCTGTATGACCTGTTCTTCGAAGTACTCCTTTATTTTTAGCTTTTAAAGGGAAAATATGCCCCGGTCGTCCCAAATCTTCAGGTTTAGTGTTATCATCAACTAATGCTTTAATAGTCTTTGCTCGATCGTAAGCCGATATTCCTGTTGTACAGCCTTGACCATTTAAATCGACAGATACCGTAAACGGTGTTTCGTGTAATGACGTATTCTTTCCAACCATTAATTCAAGATCCAGTTCTTTACAACGTTCTTCACTTAACGATGCGCAAATTAAGCCTCGACCGTGAGTTGCCATAAAATTAACTTTCTCGGGAGTAATAAGCTCAGCTGCTGTTATAAAATCTCCTTCGTTTTCACGATCTTCATCATCGACTACAATAATAAGCTTCCCTTTTTTAATATCTTCTATTGCTTCGTCAATAGAGTTTAATATTATTTTATTGGTTTCGTTTTGTTGGTTGCCAGACATTAGTTTTTACTCCTTTTAAATATTTAAAAAATCCAATAAATAAAGCAATGTTCATGCTATAAAAGTGTGTAATAAAACGCAAAAATATAATATGTATTTTGATTTTCCTCAATAAAAAATCAATAAAAGGTAAAGAAATTATAACACATTGTATATAAAATAAATAAGAATAAAATAAATTATCTAATAAAAATAGATTTGATAAAAAAACTGTTAAAAGCAAAAATGGACCAAACCAACGTAAAACTTTATGTGACAAAAAACTAAAAGCTATAGCTTTTGTTTGAGGATATAATAGATGCTTAAAGTGTTTTAAATTTTGAAAGTTACCCGTTGCAATGCGCACTTTTCTGTTAAATTCATCTTTTAAATTGTTTGAAACATCTTCATACACTACAGCATCTAAATTATTTACTGCTTTCCTCCCCTTTTCAAGCACTTTCATATTTATATAAAAATCATCAACAAGATAATTATCAGGAACTTTTGAATACAATTCTTCTCTCACTGCAAAACAACCTCCAAATGGTCCCATCATTGTTCCCCATAAAATTGATTCTTTATATTTTATATTAACTTCATGTGATATATAAAACTTCTCAGGCTTTGAAATTCCTTCTTTTTTCAAACCTTTATTAATCATTCTTGCATCAACTAGTCCGATTTCATTGTTTGAAAATGGTTTTGTTAAATTTAGTATTGTTGATTTCTCAAAAATAACATTGGCATCAGTTAATATTAATATTTCACCTTTAGCCTTTTCTACTAATTTATTTATAACGTTTGGTTTTCCTTGCCTATTTGAAAAAGAAAAAAACTGCAATTTTTTATATTCTGTTGACAAGTGATTAAGTATCTTATCTGTTTCATCTGTTGAAGCATCGGAACCTACTAAGACTTCAATTTTATTTAGTGGGTAAGATGTTCTGAAAATACTATCAACTTTACTCTTTATAACTTCTTGCTCGTTATATGCCGACATTAGTATTGAAACAAAAGGCAATTTATTGTTTTCTCTGTACGGAATCTGCGTTTGGTTCTTTCTCAACAAACTTAACAATTCTAATATTATTGGGTACAAAATATATGAATGAACAATTGAGACAATTGATAACCAAAATAATATTTTTACTATTATCATAATCTAAAATAAACCTTTATAAAAATTAATTAGTGATGATGAAATTGTTAAATTATCATAATTTTTGTTAACAAAGGCAACAGCATTTTCACCAATCTCATCAGAAAAAACTTTATTATTTATTACAGATTCAATTCCTTTAATAAAATCATCGGGTTTATCTGCAATAATAATATTCTTTTTGTTTGTTATGTTAATTCCTTCAGCTCCAATTGAAGTAGAAATAATTGTTTTACCTAGTGCCATTCCTTCAATAATCTTTATGCGCATTCCGCTTCCTGACAATAATGGCACAATCATTATTGCTTTTGAATTCATATACTCATAAGCATCGTCAATCTCACCAAGATAATAAATATTTTCCTCTTTTAAATTATTAACAACCCATTTAGGAGCATTCCTACCTGCAACATAAAATTTTAAATTTTTATAATTTTTTGTAATTATTTTCCAAACATTTTCTATAAACCAAAACAAACCTTCTTGATTTGGCACCCAATCTAAAGCTCCAATATAAAATAATGACGGGAATTCAGTATTTAAAAAATTTGGTTTTAACTCAGCAGTATTAAAACCTGCTACTGATACATGACAAGATTTATTATTTCCAAACTTATTAAAAAATGATGCATCTCTTTCGGTAATTGGAACCAAAGCATCATATTTATTAATAATGTTTATCTCAAATTTTTTAATTCTTTTATACAATATCTTAAGATAAAATTTTTTTAGAATACCATTTTGTTGTTCTGTTGTTCGTTCCCAAATCTCATGTTCAATATTATGAGACCTGTAAGCAATTTTGGCATTAGAATATTTTCTAATAACTTCAATATAGGCAAAAACATATAATCCTTCAAGTTGAATAATATCATAATTATTTTTTAATAATAAACTAACTAATTTATTCTTGAAATCAACTGAAATGAAACGTTGTGCATTATAAGGCGTTTTTGAAAACAGTAAATTAAAAAAAGCTAAAAAGGGATTAATTTTAGTATTAACAAATACATCAAAAAAATTTATTTTGCTTTTTAAATCATTAGGAATATTGTCAACATTGAAGTAATGTTTAGATGTATTCATTGCTAAAACAGTAACTTTATGCCCAAGTTTTGCAAATCCTTTTGAAAGGTTTAAAGTCGCAATAGAACCTCCATCTTTTGGAGGATATGGCATTTTATTACATAATTGCAAAATATTCATAAGCTACTTCTTTTTCCCCTTAGAAGTAAAAATTTTTTTTATTGCATCAATATAAGAATCTATATTAAGAATAACAGAATCGGTAGCTGCTTTATAAGTTAAAAATATTCCCAAAGGCAGCAAAATTGCTGATGACATCCACATACCTTCCCAAGCAGGCATTACACAAGCTTTAACATATTTCTCTCCTGTCATCGAAACAACATAATATAAAACAAAAAACAGAACAGAAATTACTACAGGCATACCAAGTCCACCTTTTCTAATAATTGCTCCAAGGGGAGCTCCAATAAAAAACATAATAAAGCATGCAAACGATAAAGTAAACTTTCGGTGCCATTCAATTTCATGCCTGTTTATCCATTTTTTTTTATGCATAAAATCATTCTTTGTTGATGATATGTATGATTTAGTTGTTCGTGCATAATTAAGAGCCTGATCAATTACCCTGACTTTTTCCTTTGCAGACATGGCTTCAAAAACACTATCTGCACAAATTGTGTTGCTTAAAGTATCATAATGATGAACAATATTTGTGTCATTTTTCAATTCTTTTCTAAAAAAATTTGTTCTTAATAAATTCTTGGAGAATTGATTTTTATATACTGCATAAGCTTTCTTTAATGAATCATCAGCAGTAGAAAGTTGTTTTAAATTCAACATCTGATAATTATTTTTAAATAAATTTTCATCAGTTCGTTTTAATCCATAACCTGAGAGGTCGAGAATTATTTTCTGTTCTGAAAATTTATCTTGTCTGTAAGGATGAGTTTTTTTTGTATTTCTTCTTTTGTCTCCATGAACTTCAGTATATGTTTCCCCTTTATATAAATACAATATAAGGTTCCGCTTATCTTCAGTAACATCCATTCTTCCCGAATCAGCAACAGTAACATCAAGATTCCCCATTCGTGAAGAATGATCATATATCATAATATTATAAAGCAAACCCGTTGATTTATTCTTTCTTCCTACTTTAATGCTATACCCATCTATTCCATTATAGAAAACACCTTCTTTAATACTTACATCAGGGCGTTTATTTCTAACATCAAACAGCAATGCTCCCATTTTTAAATTAATATATGGCAATACATTATTTGAAAAGAAAAAAGCCCCAAGACTAACAATAAAAGTTAATATTACTAATGGGTACATAATACGAGTCAAAGATATTCCGGCAGATTTTAGAGATATTAATTCGTAATGTTCTCCCAGATTACCAAAAGCCATTAACGAAGCTAATAATATTGAAAGCGGTAGTGCCATTGGGACAAGTCCTGCAATAGCATACAACAGCAATTCTGATATAACCGAAAATTCTAAACCTTTACCTACTAAATCATCAATGTATTTCCATAAAAACTGCATAAGCAATAAAAACAACGAAATACAAAAAGTTATTACTAAAGGTCCTATCCAAGATTTAATTACCAGATAATGAACTCGTTTTATTTTCACAATGAAAAAATTTTACCTTAGAAAGATTGTTAAAAAAACATGGTAAAATTAATAGAAATTATCAAACTTTGATAATATTAAAGGCCTAAAATATGTTTTAATTCTGAAATTTGTGTATCCCAAAGACTAGTTGCATCTTCTTTCTCATCATCTTCTGAAAAATCAGTAACAAGAAGTGCTAAACCACCGGTCAGTTCAAGTTTATTTAATCTAAACTCAAAATATGAATCTTCATCTTCATCTTCAAGCCAATGGAATTTAACATACGACAAATTCTTTTTTGATAATAATTTTGCTTTCTGTTCAACACCATTCCATACAAATGTAAAAACATTATCTTGAACATTCACATCGTCTGCAAACCATTCGGTTAAGCCACTTGCTGTGCTTAATCTATTAAACAAAATCCTTTCCGAAGTATTTATAACATATTCTAATTGATATTTATTTTTCACCATAATTGTCTCCCAAATTTTGTTATTTTGCAATATAAAGATT
>JAGLDO010000051.1 GCA_023145555.1 Bacteroidales bacterium | reverse complement strand
TCATTTGGAGATAATCGTCCGGTAAAAATGATATCGTCTTTATAAAATAAATTTGAATAAACATTTTTCAAACTTTTATTCTTAAACATAAAATCTCCAACAACAACCAGCTTTATATCAGATTTACCGCTCTTTTTGAACTCGTCGAAAGCAAGCAAAAGCCTGGAAACATTTTTACGAGGATGAAGAGCTCCAACAAAAACAAAAAAATCGTTGTCTTTTGTATATTTATTTTTTGTTGCCTTTTTATCACTCTCGCTAACAGGCGAGTATATTTTATTCACACCATTATAAACAACATCAACTTTATCAGTATCTAATTGATAATTTTCACACAAATCTTTTTTTGAAAACTCTGAAACGGTTGCAATCCGCCTTGCTTTTTTTGCATACAGCGGAAAATAATGATTATAATATTTCCTTGCCAAAAAGGGTAAGTCTTTTGGTTGATGAACAAAATTTATATCATGAATAACAGAGAAAGACGGAATATTTGTTGATAGAGAAAGGAAACCATCAGGAGAAACAAACAAATCAGGTTTTAATTTTTTCAAAAATCTTGGTAGAGAATGCTCAAACCATACATACCAAAGAAAAGGATGTCGCGACTGAGGATGAATGACAACCGGCGTTACGTTTGGCGAGAAAATAAATTCATCGGAAAAAGCTCTGTCGAAAATAAATATAAACTCATGCTCAGGGTGATTCTTTGCAATTCTTTTAAAAGTCTCAAAGGTGAACCAACCAATTCCTTCTAATTTATCTTTTATCAATAGCCGTGTATTAACTGCAATCTTCATCTGTTTATATTTTTGTATTTGGTTGATATTTAATTGTTTGTCCACGGATTTCGCGGATTAACACGAATTTTTTTATCTGTTTATATTTTTATTTCACATAAAGTCGCAAAGCTAAGCTCAAATTTTAAACTTTAATTTTATGTTAGCCGCGAATGCACTAATGAAATCGGTATTTTTCACTTCTGTAATTTAATAATTCACTTGCCTGCCCTGTAATGAAATGTACAAGGTGTGTTTTAAATCAATCATGGATGTTTCATCTGTCTTTATTTTTTTTTTTCACAAAACTACTCCCAACAAACTTATTTAAAGAGATAAAACAATGAAATTTTATAATTAAAAATTATTAATTATTTTAAAAATTAGTATTACTTTAGTAGTCTTCATAATTCCACTAAATTAAATAAAAAAGCATAATAATATAAATTAATTTTGAAAAAAAAATTTGTAACAAATCTTGCGCTATTAATATTTCTTAATCTACTAATAAAACCATTTTGGGTATTTGGTATTGACCGAACAGTTCAAAATGTTGTTGGCGAGCAACAATATGGCCTTTATTTTGCCTTATTCAATTTCTCTCTCATTTTAAACATTCTTTTAGATTTAGGTATTACCAATTATAATAATCGAAATATAGCTCAAAACAATCAATTATTAAGCAAGCATTTATCGAATATTGTTGTATTAAAATTTCTATTAGGTATTTTTTATTTAATAATTAGTGTTGCTATTGCTTTTTTGTGGGGTTATAATTTCGAACAAATGAAATTGTTGTTTGTTCTGGCATTTAATCAATTTTTATTATCATTTATTTTATATCTGAGGTCAAATATAAGCGGTTTACATTTTTTTAAAACCGACAGTTTAATGTCTGTTCTTGATCGCAGTTTAATGATAATAATATGTAGTGTTTTACTTTGGGGTAATGTAACAAAAACAGCTTTTAAAATTGAATGGTTTATTTATGCTCAAACAGCATCATACATAACAACAGCAATTGTTGCTTTTTTAATTGTTTTGTCAAAAGCAGAATTTATTAAGTTTAAATTTAATTGGAAATTTTCAACAATAATTCTACGACAAAGTTTTCCTTATGCATTATTAGTCTTGCTTATGTCTTTTTACACAAGGTTTGACGGAGTCTTACTTGAAAGATTATTGACAGATGGAGGAAAGCAAGCCGGAATATATGCACAAGCTTTTAGAGTTTTAGATGCTGCCTCAATGTTCTCATTACTCTTTGCAGGCTTATTACTCCCTATGTTTGCCAAGATGATAAAACAGAAACAATCGGTAAATCAATTAACACAACTTTCATTTTTATTATTAATTACTCCTTCAATAATCGTTTCAATATCTTCGTTTTTTTATCGCAATGAAATAATAAATTTATTATATCACAACCATGTTGAAATATCGTCAACTATTTTTGGAGTGTTAATGTTTGCTTATGTTTTTGTGTCGACAAGCTATATTTTTGGCACACTACTCACAGCCAATGGTAGCATGAAAGTGCTAAACACTTTAGCAATTTTTGGCGTAGCAATAAATTTAACTCTCAATTTTATATTAATCCCTAAATATAACGCATTAGGTTCAGCAATAGCAAATTTATCAACTCAGTCATTTATTGCAATATCTCAGATTTTAATTTCTAAAAAAATATTCAAGTTCAAAATTAATTTAAAACTTATATCAACAATTATTATTTATGTAGCCGGAATTTTTATATTAGGGCAGATAACAAAAGATTTACCTTACAACTGGATTTTCAGTTTTTCAATAATGATTGTTTTAAGTGCTATTTTTGCCTTTGGAATTAAATTGTTTAACATTAAAGATATTTACAAAATAATTAAATACGGTGATTAAACTTTTTATATTTAAAAAATTTAAAAAACCCTTTTACACAATTTTCACTCATACAATAAATTATTATTATCAAAATAAAATAAAAAGATTATTTTTGTTTTTCAATTGAAATAGAATTATTGATAAAATTATATACAAAAAACAAACACAATGAACTATAAAAAATTTAACATTATTTTTGGATGGTTGGCTTTTTCAATAGCCGCATTTACTTATTTTAGCACAGTTGAACCAACAGCAAGTTTTTGGGATTGTGGTGAATTTATTGCAACTTCATTTAAATTGGAAGTTGGTCATCCACCCGGAGCACCTTTCTATATGATAATTGCTCGTTTTTTCTCTCTATTTGCAAAAGATGTGGCACATGTAGCTTTAATGATTAATTCAATATCTGCTTTAGCAAGTGCTTTTACAATATTGTTTTTATTTTGGACAATAACTCATCTTGCAAAAAAAATAATTGCTAAAAATGATGAGCTTTCAACAGGAAAAATAATTGCAATTATTGGCAGCGGATTAGTTGGTGCATTAGCCTACACTTTTTCCGATTCTTTCTGGTTCTCAGCCGTTGAAGCAGAGGTTTATGCTTTTTCATCGTTATTTACAGCCGTTGTTTTTTGGGCTATCTTAAAATGGGAAAATGTTGCCGACAAAAAATATGCAAATCGTTGGATTATATTAATCGCTTATTTAATGGGATTATCAATAGGTGTTCACTTATTAAATCTATTAACAATACCTGCAATTGTTTTTGTTTATTATTTCAAGAAATTCAAACCCACTTCAAAAGGAATAATTTCGGCATTTCTTATTTCTGTTTTAATATTAGCTGTTGTAATGTATGGAATTATACCGGGAGTTATTAAAATAGCATCGAAATTTGAACTCTTTTTTGTTAACGGAATTGGGCTTCCATATAATTCAGGTGTCATTATATTCTCATTACTTGTAATTAGCGGTATTATTTGGGGAATTCATTATACACAAAAAAAAGGACGGGCAATTCTAAATACAATAATACTTGTAATTACCGTAATCTTAATCGGATATTCATCTTTTGCAATGGTTGTTATTCGTTCAGCAGCAAATCCGCCTTTAGATGAAAACGATCCACAAAATGTTTTCTCTTTATTATCATATTTGAATAGGGAACAATATGGTGATCGTCCATTAATTTACGGACAATACTATAATGCTCCTCTTGACAATAAGGATTCTTATTATGATGGCAATCCAACTTATGTAAAAAAAGACGGGAAATATATTATATCCAGATATGACCCTAAAAGAAACTTTGATTCTCGTTTTAAAACAATATTTCCGCGAATGTTCAGCTCACAAAAAAATCATGTAAAAGCATACGAACAATGGGCAAACATAAAAGGCACACCTATAAAAACAACCGATTATCAGGGGAATCCGAAAATAATTAAAAAACCAACATTTGGAGATAACCTTGTTTTTTCCTTCAGATATCAGTTAGGACACATGTATTTTCGCTATTTTATGTGGAATTTTTCCGGACGGCAAAATGATGTTCAGGGACATGGAGGCATTTTAAATGGCAATTGGCTGAGTGGCATTAAATTTATTGATGAAATGCGACTTGGCAACCAAGATTATTTACCAACATCAATGACAAGCAAAAAATCGAGAAATATTTATTATATGCTGCCATTTTTATTGGGACTTATTGGCATAATGTATCATTACAAAAAAGACGGAAAGAATTTTTGGATTATCTCATTGCTATTTTTCTTCACAGGAATAGCAATTGTGATGTACTTGAATCAAACTCCTTATCAGCCGCGAGAGCGAGATTATGCATATACCGGGTCGTTTTACGCCTTTTCTATCTGGATAGGACTTGGAGTGCTGGCTATTTACGAACTGTTTAACAAAATATCACCATCGAAAACCGTTAGTGCTGTTATTTCAAGCTTATTGTGTCTTGCTTTTGTGCCGAGCATTATGGCCAGTGAAAACTGGGACGACCACAATCGCTCAAACAGATATACTGCAAGAGATATTGCTTACGATTATTTAAACTCGTGTGAACCAAATGCAATTCTTTTTACGAACGGCGATAATGATACTTTTCCAACATGGTATGCTCAAGAAGTTGAAGGAATTAGAACTGACGTTAGAATTGTTTGTTTACCTTACCTTACTACAGAATGGTATATAGACCAAATGAAACGTCAAGCTTATGAATCTGCACCGGTTCCTTTTTCGATGACTAAAGAACAATATGTTCTTGGAAAAAGAGATTATGTGCCTGTTTATGAAAGACTTAATAAGCCGGTTAATTTAAAAGAAGTAATAAAATTTGTTGCTTCTGATAATCCTAAAACAAAATTAGAAACTCAAGGTGGTGAGAATATTGATTATTTCCCAGCCAAAAATTTTGTTATACCTGTAGATAAAGAAAAAGTTCTTTCGTCGGGAACAGTTAAGCAAAAAGATGCCGACAAAATTGTTGATAATATTCAATGGAAATTGAAAGCAAATTATATTGGGAAAAGCGACATGATGATTCTTGATCTTTTAGCAAATAATGATTGGGAAAGACCTATTTATTTTGTTTCTGTTGGATCAGGAAATTCAACAAACTTAACAGATTATTTTCAGTTAGATGGATTTGCTCATCGTTTTGTTCCTATAAAAACCAAATTTAGTTATAGCTCTTCCGGAAGAATTGATACCGACATATTGTATGATAAATACATAAACAAATTCAAATGGGGAGGAATGGGAGAACCGGATGTTTATATTGATGAATATATTATTAGAACAATGAAAGTTGTTCGTTTAAGATCTAATTTCTATCATTTAGCTGATGCCTTAATAAAAGAGAACAAAAAAGATTCTGCTTTAACTGTTTTAGACAAAGGACTTAAATTGTTTCCTCACGAAGTGTCTAAATTTAACTATTTTGATTTACCTTATATTGAAGCTCTTTATAGGATTAATCAATTTGACAAAGCCAATAAACTGGCAAATAGTGTTTTTAAAACTTCATCAGAAGATTTAAAATATTTCTTGTCGTTAGAACCAAAATTTTCAGGTTCAATTGAAAATGAAAAAAATATGGCATTTGCTGTAATTCAAAATCTTGCAAAATTGACCAGAAAATATAAGCAAACAGAGCTTAGTAAAAAATTTGATGAAGAAATTAATTTAATTACAAAGGGTATATAAAATATAATTTTTGCTAAAAACACACAAGAAAAAATTCTTGTGTGTTTTTTTTATTTACGTAAAAAGAAATATCTTTTTATAAACTTATTATACTTAATTTGAGATAAAAACAATCCGGTAACAACAACAGCAATTCCAACAAGTTTTCGAACAATTAAACTTTCGTCTAAAATAAAAAAAGCAAATATTGCTGTGAATACAGGAATAATATTAGTAAACATATTTGCCTTTACTATTCCTAAATTTTTCACCCCTGAGAGAAAAAATATATATGCGAATGAGGATGAAAAAATTGCAAGTTCAAATAATGGTATTAATGAATGCAAAGAGACGTTAATATTTTCAAATTGGTGTAAATCAAAAATTAATAATAATGGTAAAAAATAAATTGCTCCAATAGCATTTTGTACTATTATTATTGTTATTGGATTATATTTCTTTGTAAGCTTAACAATTTGAGTCGAATATCCCATTGCTCCTGCCACAGCCAAAAACATAAGCAAAACACCTCCCGGTGATGCCGAAAAAGAAAAATCATCTTTTAAAACAACCAATAAAACTCCGAAAAATGATAATATTATTCCAAAAATATTCATTTTTGACATTCGCTCTTTAAACATATAATATGCCAAAACAGGAGTAAAAAGAGGAATTGTAGAAACAATTACGGCTCCAACAGTTGCCGAAACTAATTTCATTCCAAAGCTCTCACCAATAAAATATATAAGCGGTTCAAACAAAGCCAACAACAAAAAAGTTTTGTAATCTTTTTTATCTACTTTTTTAAATCTTTTTAAAGTGATAGCATATAAAAACAAAAACAAAGAAGATATTAATAGTCTGAAAAACATTGTTATTAGAGGAGTATAATAAACATAAACTTGTTTATACCAAACAAAGCTAAAACTAAACAGCACCATTGATAAAACTAATGATGAATAAATTAAAACTTTTTTCATATTCTATATTTTCTTTGTTAGGTATTAAATAAATAAATTTTGAATTCACTCCGAAAAGCCGCTAAG
>JAGLDO010000050.1 GCA_023145555.1 Bacteroidales bacterium | reverse complement strand
AATTTAGTTGGTCAAATAAATAATCTAAATACAGAAAAATAGGGAATTGTTAATTTGAGAATTGAGTTCTTTCCGAAAAGACGTCATTGCGAACAGCCTGTACCGAAAATAGGGAATAGTGAAGCAATCTTTTAGCTTTGATTAATAGATTGCTTCAGGCTTTGCCTTCGCAATGACGAAAACTACTTTTCGGAGAGGACTCAAAATTAAATTTTATATTTACTGAAGCACACTCTCTAAATTAATATCAAATTTTCCAAATCTCTGGATTTGGAAAATTTCTTTTAATGAAAATAATCATCCCATCATCTTATTCATATTCATTAACAAAAAAACTTGTTATGAAACTTACCAAAGCAATTAGTTTCCAATTATTAATCACCTTACTTTTATTATTTGTTTTTAAGATTGGTTTAACACAATCTATTGACACCAAAACACCAATAATAATTGATACTGATGCAGGCGTTGATGATTTGCGAGCTATAAGTCTTTTTATGGCAATTGAAAATGCAGACATATTAGCGATTACAACAACCGGTGGTAATTTATCATCTCAACAAGGTTTAAAAAAAATAAATAATTTGTTGCATTATCTCAAAACAGATAATATTGAAACCGCAGCAGGGAAAAAAACTGCCACTCCCCCACCTCCATGGCGTAAATTTTCTGAAAATATTTATTGGGGTGAAAAAACCAATAATAAGTTTAATCCGATTAATGCAAAAAATCTTATAATTAAAAAATTAAAAAACTATCCCGAACCTGTTACAATTATTTGCCTTGGTACGTTAACAAATCTTCGTGATATTTTACAATCGTCAAACGAAATAAAAAATAAAATAAAAAAAGTTATTTGGTATAACAAAAGTATTTTCCCTTTTTCAGGATTCAACTATGAATTTGATAAAAATGCTGCCGATTCTGTTTTTACAACCGATATAAATATTAATGTAATTTCAAACTTAGATAAAGCTTTAGCTGTTTTTAATCAAACTTTTCTTGATTCAATAATTAATATTGACACAAAATACGCTCAAATAATTTCAAAGGCTTATAAAAATGTTGAAGCATTAAATACAGTAAAATCAGGGCATGCCAAACTCTGGGACGATTTAATTCCTGTTTATTTTCTTTACCCCGAACTATTTGACATACAACCAATTAAGAAAAAACCTAATTTTAGTATTAATAAAAATTACAATGTTAAAGCTGTACGCGAAAAAATATTAAAAATTCTTGCTAAAGACTATGAATTTGAAACAAATGTTGTTTTCGATAAATTCCCGATTAATCCTGAAAATTACAAATATGATGTTAGACAATTTATGGACACAATAATAAAAAAATATGGCACAGAAGAATGGCGTGCTTGTGTTTTAACAGACGAATTGCATCAACATCTTGGAATATATTCAACAGTTGGGGCAAAAATGGGATTAAAAGCACGAGAAATATTTAAAGTGCCAATCGACCAGCTTCAAGTAATTTCATTTGCAGGCAACAGACCACCAATTGGATGCATGAACGATGGTTTGCAAATAGGTGCCGGAGCAACACTTGGTCATGGTGTAATATCAATTGCAAATGACACAATTGCCCGCCCCGAAGCAATTTTCATCTACAACGGTATAAAAAAACGACTTACTCTAAAAAAAGAATATACACAACAAGTGCGTTCCGATATTAGTAAAGGAATAGTCGAATATGGAAATCTAACATCAGGCTATTGGAAACTCATCAGAAAATTATCAATAAAATATTGGTTAGAATGGGATAGAAATAAAATTTTTGATGTTGAAAATGTGAAATAATTTACAATTTATTGTTGTTAACTTTGATGCAATATAGCTCTTTAAATGCCTTACTATCAAGGCAATTAATAATTTTTCACAACTATTAATGACAATTAATTCGACACTTCCAGGTCTTTCAGACTCTGGAAGGTCTAATGACTATAAATAGTTTATAGCACATTGTAACAAAGGAAAATAAAGATGTATTTTTTTCAAAAAACCCTTAATTTTTTAATAAAACTTTAATATCTTTGCAAACTTAAAAAAACAGTTAAAAATGATAAAAATAACATTTCCGGATAATACAGTACGTGAATATAAAAAAGGAACCACGGGATTAGAAATTGCTAAAGGCCTTAGTAATCAATTAGCAAAGGAAGTATTATCAATAACTGTTAACACCGAAATTTGGGATATTACCCGTCCAATTAATTCTGATGCATCAATAAAATTACATAAATGGAACGACCCCGAAGGGAAAAAAGCTTTTTGGCACTCATCATCGCATCTAATGGCAGAAACTTTAGAAGCATTATATCCCGGAATAAAATTCGGTATTGGTCCATCAATTGAAAACGGATTTTATTACGACATTGATTTTGGTGATATACCAATATCTGAAAATGATTTTTCAAAAATTGAAAAAAAGATGCTTGAGCTTGCTCAACAAAAAAATAATTATGTTCGTAAAGATATTAGCAAAGCCGATGCTTTAAAATATTTTTCAAATAAAAACGAGGAATATAAAGTTGAGTTAATTAATGAATTAGAAGACGGAGATATTACTCTTTATACTCAAGGCAATTTTACCGATTTATGTAAAGGACCTCACATTCAAAACACAGGCTATATAAAAGCAATCAAACTTTTAAATATTGCAGGTGCATATTGGAGAGGCGATGAAAAAAATAAACAATTAACAAGAATTTATGCCATCACTTTTCCAAAGAAAAAATTACTTGATGAGTATCTAATAATGCTTGAAGAAGCAAAAAAACGAGACCATAGAAAAATTGGCAAAGAATTAGAGCTGTTTACTTTTTCACAAAATGTTGGTTTAGGCCTACCATTGTGGTTGCCTCGAGGTGCTAAGTTGAAAGAACGCTTAGAAAATTTTTTGAAAAAAGTTCAAAAAGAATATGGCTATGAACAAGTATCAACGCCACACATAGGAAATGTAAATCTGTATAAAACATCAGGGCATTTTCAAAAATATGGTAAAGATTCTTTTCAACCAATATCAACACCACAAGAAGGCGAAGAGTTTATGCTTAAGCCAATGAATTGTCCTCATCACTGTGAGATTTATAAATTTAAACCTCGTTCATATAAAGATTTACCAATACGATATGCTGAGTTTGGCACAGTATACAGATATGAGCAAAGTGGCGAACTACACGGATTGACAAGAGTTAGAGGATTTACACAAGACGACGCTCATATTTTTTGTCGTCCTGACCAACTCAAAGAAGAATTTCTTAAAGTAATAGATATAGTATTATACATTTTTAAAACTTTAGATTTTAAAAATTTTATTACACAAGTTTCTTTGCGAAATAAAAATGATAAAGAGAAATATATTGGTAGTGACGAAAACTGGAAAAAAGCCGAAGATGCAATAATTGAAGCCGTTGATGAAAAAGGATTAGATTATATTGTTAAAGAAGGAGAAGCCGCTTTTTACGGACCTAAATTAGACTTTATTGTAAGAGATGCAATTGGCAGGAAATGGCAACTAGGAACTATTCAAGTTGATTACAATTTACCGGAACGCTTTGAATTAGAGTATATTGGAAATGACGATAAAAAACACAGACCTGTTATGATACACCGTGCACCATTTGGTTCTATGGAACGTTTTATTGCAGTTTTGATTGAACATACAGCAGGGAAATTCCCATTATGGTTAACCCCGGATCAGGCTGTGATTCTTCCAATTAGTGAAAAATATAATGATTATGCGAAAAAAGTTTCAAATATTCTAAATAATGACGATATTCGCACAATAATTGATGAGCGTAACGAGAAGGTTGGAAGAAAAATTAGAGACAATGAACTAAAAAAGATACCTTACCTTCTAATTGTTGGGGAGAAAGAATTAGAAAGCAACACTATTTCTGTTAGAAAACAAGGTGAAGGAGATATGGGCTCAATGACCATTGAAGAATTTACAGAGTATATTAATACAGAAGTTAAAAAACAAATTTCATAGCATTAACTAAATAATAGGAGGATAATAAAATAGCTATTCATAGAAATAAAAGAAACATTGTAAAACAACCATTTTACAACATTAATAAAAGAATTAGAGCTTCAGAAGTTAGAGTTGTTGGCGATAATATCGAAAACCCCGGCGTTTATTCGCTTCAAGAAGCATTAAAAATGTCAGAAAAACTGGAACTTGATTTGGTTGAGATATCACCAAATGCAGATCCACCTGTTTGTAAAATTATTGACTATAATAAATTTTTATATCTGCAAAAAAAGAGACAAAAAGAAATAAAAAATAAAACTGTAAAAGTTGTTATTAAAGAACTTCGATTTGGTCCAAATACTGATGAGCATGATTTTGATTTTAAACTAAAACATGCTAAGAAATTTTTATCAGATGGAGCAAAAATAAAAGCATTTGTTTTTTTTAAGGGACGTACAATTTTGTATAAAGAAAAAGGAGAAATATTACTCTTGCGTCTTGCTCAAGAACTTGAAGAATTGGGAAAAGTTGATCAACTTCCAAAGTTAGAAGGCAAGCGAATGACAATGTATATTTCACCAAAAAATAAATAAGTTTTTAATAAATACTAAATAAATAAAGTAATGCCAAAGATGAAAACAAAATCCGGTGCTAAAAAAAGATTTAAGCTAACCGGTAGTGGAAAAATTAAAAGGAAACATGCTTTTAAAAGTCATATTTTGACAAAAAAATCTACTAAAAGAAAAAGAAATCTTACTTATTTCACAACTGTTGACAAAGCTGATGAAAAAAACATCAAGCTTTGTTTAGGTCTAAAATAAAATTGATTTCAAAAAAAATTACAAAGTGTTTAACCAGAGTGATTTAGCCGAAAGATTTCTTTAAATAGAAACGCTAACCATTCAAAAAATTTAAAATTATGCCAAGATCGGTAAATTCTGTAGCATCAAGAGCAAAAAGAAAAAAAATTATTAAAGCAACCAAAGGTTATTTTGGTGCAAGAAAAAATGTTTACACAGTTTCTAAAAACGCTTACGAAAAAGCATTATCTTATGCTTATCGCGACAGAAGAAACAAAAAACGTAGCTTCAGAGCTTTGTGGATACAACGTATTAACGCAGCAGCTCGCTTACACGACATGTCTTACTCAGAACTTATGGGTAAACTACATAAAAACAATATTGATATTAATCGTAAAGTATTAGCCGATTTAGCAATGAATAATCCAAGTGCTTTCGAAGCTATTGCTAAATCAGTAAAAAAATAAAAAAAATATTATTTTAT
>JAGLDO010000005.1 GCA_023145555.1 Bacteroidales bacterium | reverse complement strand
AAGTGTTAACAAATTAGTCGATTGTAAAAACACAACTTTCGAACTGCTTGATATAACTAATAAAACAGAGCTTGATTATATAATAAAACGATATAATCCCAACACAATAATTAATGCAGCAGCTGTTACTAATGTTGACTTTTGTGAAGATAATAAAGCTGAATGCTGGCAAGTAAATGTTGAGGCATTAAATTATTTAACACAGATTTCTAATGAATTGAATATCCATTTAATTCACATTTCAACCGATTTTATTTTTGATGGATTAACCGGAAATTATTCCGAAGATGACGCTCCAAACCCCGTGAGTTATTATGGATTATCAAAGTTGGAAGGAGAAAAATTTGTTCAATCTAATGCCAATAAATGGACAATTATTCGTACTGTTTTGGTTTATGGTTTGACAGAAAGTCGCAGTCGTTCAAATATTGTTCTATGGGTAAAACAATCGCTCGAAAATAATAAACCAATAAATGTTGTTGACGACCAGTATAGAACTCCCACTCTGGTTGAAGATTTAGCCGAAGTATGTGTTTATGCCGCAGAAAATGAAAAAGAAGGCATTTATCATGTTTCAGGAAAAGACTTTATGTCAATTTATGATATTGCAATCGCCACAGCCAATTTTTTTGGTTTAGATAAATCGTTAATTTCTACAATTAGTTCAATAGCTCTAAACCAAAAAGCCAGGCGACCACCTCGCACAGGATTTAATATTAACAAAGCAATAACTGAGCTAGACTATCATCCTCATTCATTTATTGAAGGTTTGCAAATTGTTAAAGAGCAATTTGCTAAAAATAGTTAGTTTAACTAATTTTAATAAAACAACCTTTCCTCACTTTCTATCGTCTTAATAAAACAATAAAGTAATTATTAATTTTATAATTAAAAACATGTTTTTAAAAAAGCAGATTCTATATCTGAAAATATTTTTTTTTATTTCATCAATATCTCTAATAACTGTAAATGGATATGCCCAAAACAATAAAAAATATGAATTAAGCATTGATTTTAAAAATATTTTTTTTAAGCATGATAACAATAAGATAAATTTGCAGACTATAGATAGAGGTAATTTTTATTTGGTTGAAGACAATAATGACAATAATTTAGGTGTAGGACTTAAAATTCATAAAAAGCAACATGCTTTCAGGTTTAATTTTTTTTATAAATATATGTCGGGAAAAAATGAAGACCAAAAGGATTTAATAAAATTTAACACGATTTTTTTTTCAGGCTATCAAATAAACAGGGAGTTAGAATCTGTACAGATTTATTATGGTTCAGATATTTTGTTCGGTTATCAAAGAAACATACTTAACAATGAAATATTTCATGTTACGAATCTGGGAATTTGTCCATTGATTGGAGTAAATTATTTTATTGCCGATAATTTGGCAGTTTCAGCAGAAACAAAGTTTATTTTTGGTGAAAGAAAATATAGAAATAGTTATAGGAAACAACATTATATTTATAACAGAAATGATTATTCTGGAAAACAAGCTTATTTTGAATCACTATGCTTAATTTCAGTTAATTATTTCTTTTAAGATTAATGAAGAAGGTTTTTTTTAAAGTTGCAGATTTAAATCCACTCTAAAAAGTTGTAATTTTAAATTATAGAGACCCGACATGTTTTCTATTACAATGACTATCAGTGGTTTGTGTAGTTCGTTTTTTATTAGCACAAACATGTCAG
>JAGLDO010000049.1 GCA_023145555.1 Bacteroidales bacterium | reverse complement strand
TGACAATCAACACATAAGGATTACTTCTCCGCCGGTTGGCAGATCGCAATAACGGTTTTTTAGACTTTTCGGAGCAGCTTCAAAGTTGAGTATACTATAAAAAAATTACAAATTATTTATTGCCATATAACTTTAACTTCATACTTTTGTTTCTTAGCATATAAAAAAAATATTAAAATGAAAATCGCAATAATCGGATATGGCAAAATGGGAAAAGAAATTGAAAAGATTGCCATTGAAAGAAATCATGAGGTTGTTTTAAAAATCGATGAAAATAATCTATCTTTTTTTACAAAAGAAAACTTGAAAAAAGCAGACGTCGCAATCGACTTTAGCACTCCTGAAACAGTTTACAACAATATATTAAACTGTTTTGCAGCCGGCGTTCCTGTAGTAGCAGGCACAACAGGTTGGTTGCAAAATTACGATAATGCTGTTGCAGAATGTAATAAACAAAATCTTGCTTTTTTCTATGCCTCAAATTTTAGCTTAGGAGTAAACATTTTTTTTGAGATAAATAAACATCTTGCCAAAATGATGAATAAATATTCCGATTACGAGATTACTATTGAAGAAGCCCATCATATTCACAAAATTGATGCACCCAGCGGAACAGCTATTACTCTTGCCAATGATATTATTAAAAATGTTGACAGAAAAAATTCCTGGAATAAAAACCAACCAGATAAAAAAGAAATTCAAATATCATCAATAAGAAAAGGAAATATTCCGGGCATACATACTATAATTTATGATTCATACGTTGATAAACTTGAAATAAAACACACTGCAAAAAATAGAAAAGGTTTTGCTCTTGGTGCCATTTTAGCCGCTGAATTTATTCAAAATAAAACCGGCGTTTTTGGTATGAGTGATTTATTAAATTTATAATCTCAGAAATTCGTCTTTTTTTAAAATAAATTAAATACTTAAATATGAAAAACAACATTCTTACAAATAAATGGTTTAAATTTTCGACTGTTATAATTTTTTATATACTCTGGGTAATTTGGAATAAAAATTACTGGTGGTTCTTGGGTACTGCTGTGATTTTTGATATTTACATAAGTAAAAAAATTCACTGGTCTTTCTGGAAGAAAAAAGGTGTTGAAAAGCAAACAAAGGTAATTGAATGGTTAGATGCAATAATTTTTGCTGTTATTGCAGCATCATTTTTACGATTATATTTTATTGAAGCTTATACAATACCAACCTCTTCAATGGAAAAATCTCTTTTGGTAGGCGATTATCTGTTTGTTAGTAAATGTGCTTACGGCCCCAGGAAACCAATGACTCCATTATCATTTCCTTTTGTGCATCACACTTTACCACTTACAAAAAACACAAAATCATTCGTAGAATGGTTAAAATGGCCTTATGAAAGGGTTTCAGGCTACACTACAATAAAAAATGACGACGCTGTTGTCTTTAATTTTCCTGAAGGAGACACTGTTGTGTTAGAGCATCAAGACCAAAGTTATTACCAACTTTGCAGATATTATGGCAGAGCCACAATCTGGAAAAATTTTCATGTCATTTCACGACCTGTTGATAAATGTGAAAATTACATTAAACGTTGTGTTGCCATTTCAGGTGATACTCTTCAAGTCATTCACGGACAATTATATATAAACAACAAAAAAGAGAAAAACATTGATCGTCTTCAATATAATTATTTGATTAAAACAAATGGGACAAGAATTAATCCGAAAATTCTTGAAAGAATGAATATCTCTGACTACGATATTAAAAGGTCTTTTATTTCGAACAATGAATATATTATACCATTAACAGTTGAAAATGCAGAAAAATTAAGAAAATTCTCAAATGTAATATCTGTTACACCGACCGATAGTTATGGAAAAGATGGTTCTGCTTATATATTTCCGTTTAGTGAGAAATTTCCTTGGAATGTTGACAATTATGGTCCTTTAGTTGTTCCCAAAAAAGGCGTTACTGTGAATCTAACTATTAACAATTTGCCAATATATAGTAGATTAATAAGCATGTATGAGCAAAATAAATTGGAAGTAAAAGACAGTACGATTTATATTAATGAAGAAAAAACTTCTCACTACACATTTAAAATGAATTACTATTGGATGATGGGTGATAACAGACACAATTCACAAGACTCTCGTTTTTGGGGTTTTGTACCTGAAGACCATATAGTTGGAAAAGCTTCTTTTATTTGGTTATCACTAGATAAAGATAAAAAATTCTTAAATAAAATTAGATGGGATCGCTTTTTTAAAGGTATTAATTAATGGCAAAAAAGAAATATATTAACTCTTTATTAGATTGGATAAAAGCAATTTTTATTGCTTTTCTCCTTCTTTTATTAATAAGAATTATTTTTATACAATCTTACACTGTTGTATCTTCATCAATGGAGAAAACATTGCTACCCGGCGATAATATAGTTATTAATAAAACAAAATACGGCTATCGATTTCCAATAACATTATTAACAATGCCGTTTAATAATAATAAATATCTTGACTGGATTGAATTACCTTATTTGCGTTTCCCTTCATCTGATAAAATTAAAAATAACGACTTAATTGCTTTTAACTATCCAAATATAAGCGATATTCATATTGATAAAAAAGACGTATATATTAAACGATGTATTGGTTTGCCAAATGATACAATTGTGTGTTATGGAAAAAAAATAACGATAAATAATAATCTAATTATTGAGAATGAAAATGTTCAATATAATTATAGAGTAACTACAAACGGTTCGAAACTTAACAAAAAATTCTTTGATAAATATGATATTACAGAAGGTCAATTAGTTGCTGATATTGGAGTATATGATTTGCCCCTTAGAAAAGAACAAGCAATGCTTTTACTAAACGACTCTAAAATTAGATACGTAAGACTTTTGAAACAATTGAAGGGAGAAAATTCTTTTTTAATTTTTCCTCACAGCAGATATTACAATTGGAATAGCGATAACTTTGGTTCAATAATAGTTCCTAAAAAAGGAAGCGTTATAAAAATAAATTTCAAAACCCTGCCTTTATATAAACGAATAATTGAAACTTATGAAGGCAATGATTTAAAAATTGAGAAATACAGAATTTTAATAAATAACAGAGTTCAAAAAACATATACTTTTAAAAATAATTACTATTATGTAATTGACGACAACAGAGATAAAGCTAAAGATTCTCGATATTGGGGATTTGTTCCCGAAGACCACATAATTGGGAAAGCCTCCTTTGTATGGCTGTCTATTGACAAAAACAATAAATGGTATAAAAAAATTAGGTGGTCAAGATTTCTTAAATCAGTAAACTAAATATTTTTTATGATTATTATTAATGAGCCATTTGTTTCTAAGCTATTAAAAGAAACAATTGCACAAATGAAAATACCTGTTTTAAAAAATAATTTCGCAAAACAGTTAAAACAAAATTTTAATTTTATTGACGATCACGAAGCTGTTGAGAAAATAAAAAAAGGTGAAATAACAAATATTTACAGCAATTCAGAAAACTGCATTAACTGGATAAATAATAATATTGAATTCACAGACTTGCCTGAAAAAATCAAGCTATTCAAAAACAAATACGAATTCAGAAAATTAATAAAACCCTTATATCCTGATTTTTATTTCAAAAAAATCACATTTGATGAGATAGAGACAATAGATATTTCAACAATAAAATTACCATTTATTATTAAACCGGCAGTTGGTTTCTTTAGCATGGGTATCTATCAGGTTAACAGCAAAATAGAATGGGAAGAAACAAAAATCTTGCTAAAAGATGAACTTAAAACCATAAAAGGACTTTATCCTAAAGAAGTAATGGATTCTTCAATGTTTTTAATTGAAGAAATTATTGAAGGAGAAGAGTTTGCAGTAGATGTTTATTTCAACGGCAATAAAAAACCGGTAATTTTAAATATCTATAAACATATTTTTTCATCATCAATAGATGTAAGTGACAGAGCATACTTTACTTCAAAAACAATTGTTGAAAAATACCATGATGATTTTCTTAAGCTTTTAGATGAAATAGGTAAATTAGCTAAACTTCGCAACTTCCCAATGCATATTGAACTCCGCATAAACAAACAAGGAAAGGCAATACCAATAGAAGCTAATCCATTAAGATTTGCCGGTTGGTGCATGACAGATATGGCTTATTATGCCTATGGAATAAACCCATACGACTATTTCTTTAACCAAAAACAACCTGACTGGGAAAATATTTTTAAAGACAAAGTTGGCAAACAATACAACGTTACTGTTGCTGATATTTCGAAAGATATAAAACTAAACGATATTGAGAATATAAACTATGAAGCTTTTGCAAAAGACTTTAAACATCCTTTAGAATTAAGGAAAATGGATTATAAAACCTATCCTGTTTTTGCTTTTATGTTTTCAGAAACTAACGAATATGATTCAAAAGAGTTTGACTATTTTCTTAAATCAGATTTAAAAAAATATATTATTATGAAATCGTAATAAGGGTATTCAATAAATTTGAACCAAAATTGTGCTAGTGTCTTCTCTATGTTGGTGACAACGTGCGATTTAATTCTGTAACCTACCGAAATGATAGCATCAAGATTATAAAATCTCAACTTTTTTTACCAATTCCATAAGATATTTTGGTGATATTTTCTCCATAATCTTCTAATTTACACTCT
>JAGLDO010000048.1 GCA_023145555.1 Bacteroidales bacterium | reverse complement strand
CGTCAAATTTTAAAGGGTAATTTTGACCCAACAAGTGATGTAATTAATATTGCCGGTGGATTTAATTCTTGGGGCACAACAGCAATGGCAGATACTGATGGTGATAGTATTTATACTTATGTATTAGAGCAACAGCTTATTGGCAGCACTCTTGAGTTTAAATATCGTATTAATGATGGTTGGGAAGATGTTGATGCAAACAGAACTCATACTGTTTCTGCTAATGGTGCTGAAAATATCTTAACAGCTTGGTATAGCGATGATGATGGTGTAGGTATTGAAGATTTAAATAACTTAAATGAAATTTCAATTTATCCTAACCCTGTAAGCAGTGAGTTACACATTGACAACATTAAGAATATTAACAGAATAGTTATTTCTAATGTTCTTGGACAAGAAGTTAGAACTATAAATAACCCTGTAAATGATTTTACTGTTACTGTTAGTGATTTTAATAAAGGAATGTATATTGTAACTATTATTGATAACAATAATAATTCAAAATCAACAAGATTTATTAAAAAATAAATAATTTTTTAAATTTTAAGAAAGGGAACCAATTGGTTCCCTTTTTTATTTTAATTATCTATTCAATAATTTTACCCAAATTGAACAATTTCAAAAATAAGATTAAGAATCAAGGTACAAGCGGGACGTTTGCACCAGTAGTGATTAAAAACTTTTCAACGTCCGTCAGGACTTAAAAATAGTTTTTTACAATTAGACGTTTTTATATCAGTACGATAAAAAAATTAATTTACTCATGTCATGGTTTAAGTTTGTAACTAAAATGAAATTAGTATTTAGCTACAAGTGGAATCTTTCGACCTTCACCAAACGCTTTTGATGAAATTCTTAATATTGGAGGTGCTTGAAATCTTTTATATTCATTTCTATTAACCAATGTTATAATTTTTTTAACTGTAACAGGGTCAAATCCCTTATCAATAATTTGATTTTTCGATTGTTTAAGCTCAATGTATTGATATAAAATGTTGTCGAGTGTATCGTAATCAGGCAAAGAATCAGTGTCTTTTTGATCGGGACGAAGTTCTGCCGAAGGTGGTTTAACAATTGTGTTGTTTGGTATTATTTCGTTGTCTTTATTAATAAAATGAGCTAATTTAAAGACATCTGTTTTATAAACATCTCCGAGAACAGCCATCCCCCCGCACATATCGCCATAAAGAGTTCCATAACCAACAGCTGCTTCACTTTTATTAGTTGTGTTTAATAAAATATGTCCAAATTTATTTGAAATAGCCATTAATAACAAACCCCTAATTCTTGCTTGTATGTTTTCTTCGGTAATATCCGGTTTGCAACCTTTAAAAAGAGGATTTAATATTTTTTCAAATATATCGGTAGCCTCTTTAATGCTCACAATTTCGTATTGAATGCCGAGGTTTTCTGCTAAGCCAACAGCATCGGTTATTGAATGTGCCGACGAATACTTTGAAGGGAGCAACAATACTCTTACATTTTCTTTTCCAAGAGCACGAACAGCAAGAACCGCTGTTATTGCAGAATCAATACCTCCTGATAAACCTAAAGTTGCCTGCTTAAAGTTCATCTTGTTAAAATAATCGCGAATACCAAGAACTAATGCATCGTGTATCTTTTCAATTGTTTGCTTTTTTGTTTCTTTATAATTAAGATTATTAATCTCTTTTATATCAACAACTTTATAATCTTCTTTAAAAAAATGAAGACGTTCGACAATTTTTCCTGAAGAATTTAAAACCATTGACCCTCCGTCAAAAATCAATTCTGTTTGTGCACCAACTTGATTAACATAAAAAATTGGTATATTAAAATTCTTTGCTTTTTCAATTAAAATGTTTTTTCGTAAATCAGATTGATTAAAAGAAAATGGCGAAGCAGAAATGTTAATAACAAAGTCGGGATTGAGTTTGTTCAACTCATCCATAGGCGAGTTAATGTAAAGTTGATTTTTTGCAAATTGATTATTAACAGGTTGTTTGTCCCATAAATCTTCACAAATAGTAACTGCAATTTTTTTTCCTTTATAAGTTATTGTTTTAAAGTCTGAATTAGGTTCGAAATAGCGAGATTCATCAAAAACATCATAGGTTGGCAAAAGTGATTTGTTAAAAATATGTTGTATTTTCCCTTCAGATAAAAAGAAAGCAGAATTGAATAAGTTTTTTCCTTTTTTATTTGTGTTTATGCTCGGTGCTCCAACAATTGCAGCAATACCCGAACATTGAGCAGCAATTTTTTTTACTGATATATTGCAATTATTAATAAAATCTTCTTGTTCCAATAAATCGTGTGGTGGATAACCACAAACAGATAATTCGGAAAAAACAATTAAGTCCACATTTTCATTCTTTGCTTTTTTTATTGAGTGAGTAATTTTTGAAACGTTTGCTTCAAAGTTACCTATATGGTAATTTAACTGTGCTAATGCTATTTTCATGAGTTAGGTTTTTTCAAGATAAAAGAAATTCTTGAGATTTCAACTCTCAATATAAAAGACAAAAATAAGCTGTTAAAAAAAAGAGTAATATTTTTTCTAAAATAAAATACCAAGCTTAAATGTAACGCTGTTAACAACAGCCTTATCATCTGTATTATTGTCGTTTTTTGTTACATCAATAAAGCCATTAGTATATATCACGCCAAAAGTAATGGCAGTACTACCACCAACAGCGTATTCAATACCGCCTCCAACATTATAAGCAAGATTAAAAAATTTTATTTCATCAATTATATTTACATCACTAATATTATCAGAAGACACATCGGCTTTGGCACCAATAAGTATTTGAGGGGTTAACCCAAACTGCCCGTAATAAGTAAAATAACCTATTTGATTTGTTTTTAATTTAACTGATATTGGCAACTTTATATATTGCAATTTATATGCAATTGTTGTCCCTCCCGCAAAATTGTAAACCGAATCAGAAGCTTTAAGCGAAACAGAATCAGAGTAATTAAGTTTACCTCCTATATTATTAATAGTTATACCTGTTGCTAAAGCATAGTTTTTAGTAAAATAGTAATCGGCATTTAAACCAAAATCGAAACCAAATTGGTTTCCGTCAGTTTTTACTTTATTTATATCAGAATTTATCCACGATAGTTGAGGACTGGCAATAAATCCTAACCGTAAGCCTTGAGAAAATGTTGTGGCTGAAAGAAAAAATAATAAAATAACTATTGATGTCTTATATAAAATTGTTTGATTTTTCATAATTTTGTTTTTAGTGTTTATGTAAAAACTTAATAAATAATTATTAGCAAAAATAATAAAATTTATTCTATTATTTTTGTAGTATTAATAACTAATAAATAAAAAACCATGTTGAAAAAAATATTTACATTGCTAATTATTTGTTCTATAGTATCTGTTTCATGCAAAAGGAATAAATTTGATGTTAATGTTTCAAACATAAAGATAGATTTACAAGTTAATCGTTTTGATAAAGAATTGTTTACAGTTAATAAAGATAGTGTTTATTATTACATCCCAAAGCTTGAAAAAAAGTATGGTAAATTTTTTCAACTTTTCAACTATAAAATTATTAATATTGGAGGGACAAGTAGCCGGAATTATCCGGATTACTTCAAAGGGTTTTTAACTGATTATACCATAACACAGGTCTACGAAGAAACTGAAAAAACATTTATCGACATTGACGAAGTTGAAGCTGATTTAACTGAAGCATTTAAGCATTACAAATATTATTTTCCACAAAAGAATGTGCCTAATATTTATACTTATATTTCAGGTTTTAATCAATCTATTGTTACAGATGAAAATATTCTTGGGATTGGTCTTGATAAATATCTTGGCAAGAATTGTGCTTTTTATGAAAGATTGCAATTACCTGTTTATTTGCGATATAAAATGGATAAAAACTATATTATTTCAGATTGTATGCAAGCATGGGCAATAACCGAATTTCCTAATAATGACACCGTTGATAATCTGTTGAGTCAAATTATTTATCGTGGGAAAATTCAATATTTTATTGATGCCATGTTGCCAAATACTCCCGATTCAATAAAAATTGCATTTAAGACAAGTCAGTTGGATTGGTGTAACAAAAATGAAGAAAGAATGTGGACGTTTTTAATTGAAAACAATCTTCTTTTTTCATCTGATTATATGGAAATAAAAAGATATACTGATCCGGGTCCTTTTACTTCCGGCTTTTCGAGAGAGTCTCCTGCCAGAACTGGTATATGGTTAGGTTGGCAGATAGTTAAATCGTATATGGATAACAACAAAAAAATTACTCTTAAAGAATTAATGCTTGATAATGACGGACAAAAAATTCTTAATCAATCGAAATATAAACCGTGATTAATAATTTTTTATTAAAATGATAGATACTGAAAAGAAAGCTTTACGAAAAAAAATTAAAGTTCTAAAGTCTGAAATTCGCTTTGAAGAAAAAAAATTACGTTCAAAAA
>JAGLDO010000047.1 GCA_023145555.1 Bacteroidales bacterium | reverse complement strand
GTTTTTGCTTTCAAGATAGTTTGCAAAAGCATCGGTTTTTTCTTTTGTCGATTTTTTAAATGAGTTGCTGTCAATCGGGTTATATTCAATAATGTTAATTTTACAGGGCACATTTTTACAAAAAACAGCAAGTTCTTTTGCATCATTCATACCGTCATTAATATCTTTTATTAAAAGATATTCAAAAGTAATTCTGCTTTGAGTTTTTTCATGAAAATATTTAAGCGCTTGGGCCAATTCGCTTAGCGGATTTGTTTCATTAATAGGCATTAATCGACTTCGTTTTTCATTATTGGCTGAATGCAGCGATACAGCTAAATTGAAACGTACATTGTCGTCAGCCAGCTTTCTTATCATTTTATTAACACCTGCTGTTGAAAGAGTTATCCTGCTGTTCGACATTGCTAAACCATGCTTTGAGGTAATTAATTTTATTGCCGACATAACATTGTCGTAGTTGAGTAATGGTTCGCCCATTCCCATTAACACAATATTTGAGAAATGTAAATTGCTTTCTTCTGCTTGTTGCTTAATAATAACAACCTGGTCGTAAATTTCGGGAACGGTTAAATTGCGTTTAAATCCTAAATAACCGGTGGCACAAAATTTACATCCTAACTTACAACCAACTTGTGAGGAGATGCATGCAGTTGCTCTGTCTTTAGAAGGAATAAGAACACCTTCAACTATATTGCCGTCACTTAGTTCAAAAGCAGTTTTTATAGTTTTATCTGCACTTTTTTGCAGGTTTTTTATTTTTATTTTATTTAACGAGAAGCTTTGTTTTAGTAGGCTTCTAATTTCTTTTGAGATATTAGTCATCTCGTCAAACGAAGATGCATGTTTTTTCCATAGCCATTCATAAACCTGTTTGGCGCGAAATGTTTTTTCTTTGTTTTCTATAAAAAAGTTCTCAATATCTTTTAACGATAAATTTCTTATGTCTTGCAATTGATTAAATTTTAATTTGTTGTAAGTTATTATTGTTGTAATTTAATTTTCTGCAAAGTTATAATAAATATATGAAAGCCGGCATAATATTTATTCTGTGGTTTGTGCCGTGCAGGTTTTTGAAAAGACAGGGGTTTGAACTTGTTTATTTGTAGTTAGTGTTTGCTGAGGGTTTTTTTCATTAGTCTGAAAAAATATTGTAACAAATAATTAAATTAAAACGTTATACACTTAAGCAAAATAAATTTTTTAATTCTTATTAACATCAAATTAATTATATTTTTATGAAAAAATTATTCTTTACTTTTTTAGCAATAATCTCATTTGTTTCTTTTGCCTTTTCAGAGACACCTCTATGGCTAAGGCATTCTGCAATTTCTCCCGATGGTCAAACCGTTGCTTTTACTTATAAAGGAGATATATACACAATTGCCGTAACCGGGGGGAAAGCTGTTGCTCTTACAAAGAATACAGCAATAGATTATTGCCCTGTTTGGTCGCCCGATAGCAAAATAATTGCTTTTGCATCTAATCGCAACGGTAATTTTGATGTTTATACAATATTTGCCCAAGGAGGAACAGTAAAACAACTTACTTTCTATTCGGGTAATGAGAAGCCTTTAGATTTTTCTCCTGACGGTAAAAATATTCTTTTTTCAGCCACTATACAGGATGATGCTCAAAGTGCTGCTTTCCCTTCAGGTTATTTATCTGAACTTTATACCGTTCCTGCAGCCGGAGGAAGAACCGTACAAGTTTTGAGTACACCGGCTCAAAATGCAAAATATCTTAATGATGGAAAACGAATTATTTATCAGGATGTAAAAAGCCCTGAGAGTTATTGGAGAAAACATCAGATAAGCTCTGCAACAAAAGATATAATATTATACAATCCTGCTACTGGTAAACATTCTTTTGTGATACAAAGAAATGGTGAAGACCGATTGCCAATTTTATCGAAAGATGAAAAGATTTTGTATTTCACAAGTGAGAGAGAAGATAATAATTTCAATATTTTTAAACAGGGTTTTCCCGGAGGAAGTAATACTATAAGATTGACAAATTACAAAACTCACCCCGTACGTTTTTTATCTGTTTCCGACGAAGGATTAATGTGTTTCTCTCATTATGGTGAACTTTATACAATGAAAGAAGGCGAGCCTGCAAAAAAAATACAAATATCTATTACTAATGATTTCTCAAACCAAAAGGAATTTTTCAAAAAATCTTCAGGTGCAAACGAAATTGCAGTATCTCCCGATGGGAAAGAAATTGCTTTCATACTTCGTGGAAATGTATTTGTAACTTCGGTTGATTATTCAACTACAAAACAAATAACTGCAACTCCGGAACAGGAGCGTTCAGTTAGTTTTAGTCCTGATGGAAATGCAATTTTGTATGCTTCTGAACGTGCAGGAAGCTGGAAAGTTTATCAAACAAAACGCGTTGATGAAAAAGAAGTGAATTTTGTAAATTCTACTTTATTGAAAGAAGAGTTAATTGTTGGCAATGATGATGATAACTTTCAACCACAATATTCTCCCGATGGTAAAAAAGTCGCTTTTTTGGCAAATCGTAACGAATTGAAGGTTATTGATTTAAAAACAAAAGAAGTAACGGTTGCATTATCAGGCAAATACAATTATTCTTATGCTGATGGAGATCAGTATTATCAATGGTCGCCCGACAGTAAATATTTCCTTGTAAGTTATTCTCCAAATCAAATGTTTTCAAGCGATGTAGGACTTGTAAAAGCAGATGGTTCAGATTCTCCTTTTAATATGACTTTGAGTGGATATTCTGATTCTGACCCAAAATGGATTATGAAAGGAAAAGGTATGATATGGCAATCGGATCGCAACGGATATAGAAGTCATGGTAGTTGGGGCTCTTATCGAGATGTGTATGCAATGTTATTTACCGAAGATGCTTACAAAAAACTTACTGCTTCTGCCGAAGAATATGAATTGAAGTATGGTAAAGATGATGAAAAAAACGATAAAAAAGACAAAGACAAGGACAAGAAAGAAAAGAATAAAAAAGAAAAGAAAAAAGAAGATGAAATAAAAACGGAGATTGATTATAATAATCTTCAAGAAAGAATTGTTCGCTTGACGGTAAATTCATCATCAATCACAGATGCAGTGTTGTCGATCGATGGTAAGAAACTTTATTATTTAACTCGTTTTGAAAAGGGTTATGATTTGTGGGTAAAAGAAATTCATAAAAACACTACAAAATTACTGATAAAATTAGGTGCCGGTCGAAGTCTTTTACAAACTGACAAAAAAGGGAAATTTATTTTTATTTTGTCAAAAGGAAAGATTTATAAAATTAACACAAAAGATAATTCAAAGAAACCGGTAACTTTTAATGCTGAATATGAGCTTGATACATACGCTGAACGAGCATATTTGTTTGAACACATGCATAGACAAATGTTGCAGAAATTTTATAAAAAAGATATGCATGGAGTAGATTGGAATTTTTACAAAAAAGAATATGAGAAATTTTTAACTCATATTAACAATGATTTTGATTTTGCCGAGATGATGAGTGAACTTCTTGGAGAGCTTAATGCCTCACACACCGGAGCTTATTCTTATTCTAATAATGGTGGTAATAAAACAGCATCTTTAGGAATTTTTTATGATATAAATAAAGCTGAAGAAGGAATAACAATAACAGATATTTTAGATAAAGGTCCTGTTGCTTTGGCTGAAAAAGAAATAAAAAAGGGAGATGTAATTGTTAAGATTGACGACAACAAAATTACGGCCGATAAAGATTTTTATCAGTTTTTAAATCATAAAGCAGGTAAAAATGTTTTATTAACAATTAAAAGGCCATCAAGTAAAAACGAATTTACTGTTGTTTTAAAACCAATAAGTATTTCTAAAAAATCAAGTTTATTATACAATCGTTGGGTTGAAAACAGGCGTAAACAAACAGAGGAATTGTCTAACGGTGAAATAGGTTATGTTCATGTAAGAGGTATGAACAGTACAAGTTTCCGTAAAGTATATTCAGAACTATTGGGAAGATATTATCATAAGAAAGCTGTAATTGTAGACACCAGATACAATGGTGGTGGTTGGCTTCACGATGATTTGGCTACTCTTTTAAGTGGAAAAAAATATGTTGATTATGTGCCACGTGGGCAATATTTTGGCTCCGATCCTATGAATAAATGGGTGAAACCTTCTGCCGTTATCGTTAGTGAAGGAAATTATTCCGATGCACATGCTTTCCCTTTTGTATATCAAACATTGGGAATAGGAAAAATTATAGGAATGCCTGTTCCGGGCACTATGACTGCTGTTTGGTGGGAAACACAGATAAATAAGAACTTGGTGTTTGGAATTCCGGAAATTGGTTCTCGTGATATGAATGGTGATTTTTTAGAGAACAAACAGTTAGAACCTGATTATAAAGTGCGAAATGAATATCATCAAGTAATAAAAGGAAATGACGAGCAGTTGGCAAAGGCTGTAGAGGTTTTGTTAAAATAATTTCAGTTAAGTAATTTCAGATCATCTCTGCTTATATTGATAAGAATTGATGATTGAGGATATAATATTAGGGTTTAATTTTCAGCAATTATTTATAAAGATATGTACCAGAAATCTGGTATTTTAAAACATAAAATTATCTTTGCAAAGCATATCATAATGAGTTATTTTGCGAAAAAATTATTCTTAATAAAAATATATATAGTTTTTATCAATCCTACGTGATAAATATAATTGTTTAATAAAAAGTATGGGTAAAGTAGGAGCACCCAAACTCATTAAAAAAAATAAAAATGAAAAAAATTATTTCGTTATTTATTGTATCATCATTATTCTTCAGCTTTTCATTAAAAGCAGATGAGGGGATGTGGTTACCAATACTTCTTGAGAAATATAATATTGGTACAATGACAAAAATGGGGCTTAAATTATCTGCCGAAGATATTTACAGCATTAACCATTCAAGTATTAAAGATGCAATTCTTGCATTAGATCATGGTAGTTGTACTGCTGAAGTTATTTCTCCTGATGGATTATTATTAACAAATCACCATTGTGGATACGGCGAAATTCAAGCACACAGTTCAACAGAACACGATTATTTAACCGATGGTTTCTGGGCAAGATCAAAAGATGAAGAGTTGGCAAATCCCGGGAAAACGGCTTCTTTCTTAATCAGAGTAGAAGATGTTACTGAAAAAATTATATCGCAATTAAATGATACAATGCCTGAGGCAAGAAGAGAGGCAGTTGTTGATTCAATTGCAAAAGTTATTGAAAAAGCAGCAACAGATAGCACTTTTTATAACGCTAGAGTGAACGGTATGTTTAAAGGAAATTATTATTATTTATTTGTTTACGAAACTTTTAAAGATATTCGTCTTGTTGGAGCTCCACCCGAATCAATCGGTAAATTTGGTTCTGATACTGATAACTGGATGTGGCCTCGTCATACAGCTGATTTTAGCATGTTTAGAATTTATTGTTCTCCTGACGGAAATCCCTCAGAATACTCAAAAGATAATGTGCCATTTAAACCAAAACATTATTTGCCAATATCATTAAAAGGTGTTAAAAAAGGTGATTTTGCTATGATTCTTGGTTATCCGGGAAGAACTAATCGCTTTTTAACTTCTTGGGGGGTTAAGGAAACAATTGACCAAGAAAATCCAAATAGAATTAAAGTTAGAGGAAAAAAACAATCTATCTGGAAAGAAGATATGAGTGCAAGCGATGCAATTCGCATTCAATATTCTTCAAAATATGCTCGTTCAAGTAATTATTGGAAATACTCAATTGGCGAAAATAAAGGTTTAAAAAGACTAAAAATTTACGAAAAAAAACAAAAATTAGAAACTCGTTTTGCAGACTGGATTAACCAAGATTCTCTACGAAAAGAAAAATATGGTGAGGCGTTAAATTTAATTGAAGGTTCTTATAAAAATGCAGAAAAGTATAGTAATGCTGTTCAATATCTTTATGAAACAATGATTGGTGGAACAGAAGTTGTTAGTTTTGCCATGAAAGGTGGTCAGTTAAACCGGTTGCTTAAAAATTCACCAGACAGCACTAATTTAATTAATGCCGGTGTTGAAAATTTAAAAGCTCAGGGTAAAGACTTTTTTAAAGATTATAGTGTTACTACAGATAAAAAAGTTTTTGTTGCTTTAATAAATATGTATTATCAAGATGTTCCAAAAGAATTTCATCCTGACTTTTATAATTTAATTAACAAAAAATATAAAGGTAGTGTTGAAAAATTTGCTGATTATTTATATAAAAAATCAATTTTTGTCGACCAAAACAGATTAAACGAATTCTTAGCAAAACCAAACAAAAAAGTTATTGCAAAAGATCCTGCATACATAATGATGAAGTCAGTTATTAATAAATATCGTGAGATTTACGCTGCTTCAGATGAGTTTAACTCACAATTATATAGAGGTGAACGATTATTTGAAGCCGGTTTGTTAGAAATGGAAAAAGAAAAAGTTTTTTATCCTGATGCTAACTCAACAATGCGTTTAACTTATGGTAAAGTTGGTGACTACTATCCAAAAGATGCTGTTCATTATGATTACTACACAACTTTGAAAGGTGTTATGGAAAAAGAAGATCCAAACAATCATGAGTTTGTTGTTAAACAAAAATTGAAAGATCTTTATAATGCAAAAGATTATGGTCAATATGGTGATGCTGATGGAACATTACATCTTTGCTTTATTACAGATAATGATATTACCGGAGGAAATTCAGGCAGCCCTGTTATTAATGGTGAAGGACAATTAATTGGTATTGCTTTTGATTCAAACTGGGAAGGTATGAGTAGCGATGTTGCTTTTGATACCGAATATGTTAAATGTGTGAATGTTGATATTCGCTATGTGTTATTTGTTATTGATAAGTTTGCAGGTGCAACTAACTTAATTGATGAAATGACAATAGTAACCGAAGAAACTCCTGCAGTTGAGGAAAATGTTGAACAAGTTCCTGAACCGGCAATTGTTGAATAGGTTATATAGAATTTATTAAAAGATTTTGAAAAAGGTCGTCAATTATTTTGACGACCTTTTTTTTGTGGAATTTTTTAGACTGCAGTTATACAAATTAATTTTTTTTTGATTTAATAAAAAAAATGTATATTTGGTTAATCTTCAAAAAAAAAGTTGTGTAAAATCAACATAAACTTTTCAGAGTAGCCGAAAACTGTATAGAGTAGGCAATTTTTTAATAAAAATAAAATTATTATGGCAAGTCCTAAATGGTGTAATCTTTGTAACAGAAACGTAATCCCGACAAAAAAATTTAATTGGTTAGTATTTATTTTCCTTTGCGGAATTTTTTATTTACCATATTATTTCTGGGTTCAAAAAGAAAAGTGCCCAATTTGTGAAGGTGATGATTTTGGTACTGCAAGGGCAGAAGAAAAGGAAAAATAATAAATGCAGAAAAAAAATATAAGGTGGGGGATGTTGCTTTCGCATCATCCCCCTTGTCAATATAATAGAACATTTTTAATTTTTGGTAAGAGATTTTGTGTTCGCTGTACAGGAATATTATTAGGAATTTTTATTTCCACTATTTTTTTATTTATTAAAAAATTTGATTGGTGGTTAATCCTAACCATCTTATTAATTTTGCCATTACCTGCAATTTTCAATTTTACTTTAAATGAACTTGGCAAAATTAAAAATAATAACATTAAAAGATTTATTACCGGAGGGCTTCTTGGAATATCTATTGGTTTAGCTTTAATTGAATTATTCTTTGGAATTTTTTTACTGGGATTTTTTATAATTCTATATATATTTTTTTTAGAAATTATTGTTGTAATAATATTAAATAACGTTGGAGTGTTAGAGAGTTTTATTAAACAGTATGAAGAAGGAATATATAAAGAATAACTTTTTATAAAAGTCCGGATAATAATCAACGTTTTAATCAGCTCAAAGGCTTGAAAAAATAATGCTGACAAATGTTTGTTAAGGCACATGCTTTACAAAGTTAAAGGCACATGCTTTACACTAAATTAGTACTCAAGCTTATTTGTTTTTTTTATCTCTAATATCTTTTTCATTAAAGAAGCCCAAAAATATATTTCTATAAAATATTTTCTAAATCCCATTGCCAATTGCGGGCTACAATCCTTAATTTCATTGCATTTTCGGTAATTATTTATGAGTGCGTGTTATACGCTTTTCTTTATTTCTGACATAAATCAATTTATATCTGCCTTTTTGGCTTTCTCTTTGCTCAATTTCAAATTTCCCGATTGACTTAATCAATGGAGTCAACTTTTGAAAACCATAGTTTCTAGGATCAAAATTAGGTCGTTTTTTTTGCAATAAGCTTCCAACATCTCCTAAAAAAGCCCATCCTTCATCATCAGATAAATCTGTAATTGTAGTTGCAATTAATTTAATTTCTTTCAAACTAATTTTGTCAAATGTTTCCTTGTCCAATTCCTTCTCATCCTCAGAAGCTTTTTCTTTTGTTTTGTTTTTCAGAATTTCAATGTATATAAATTTGTCACACGCCACAATAAATGGATTTGGTGTCTTTTTTTCTCCAATCCCAATTACCTGCATACCTGCCTCTCTTAAACGAGTTGCTAACCTGGTAAAATCACTGTCGCTTGATACTATGCAAAACCCATTCACTTTTCCTGAATATAAAACATCCATAGCATCAATTATCATTGCAGAATCTGTAGCATTCTTTCCTGTTGTATACCCATATTGTTGAATTGGAGTAATAGCATTTTCTAAAAGTACATTTTTCCATTTAGACAAATTGGGTTTTGTCCAATCGCCATAAATTCTTTTAATAGTTGGATTCCCATATTTAGCTATCTCTTCCATCATTTCTTTCACAAAAGCGGATGGTATATTATCGCCATCAATTAATACTGCTAAATTTATATTCATTAGTTTTAATTTTAGTTCAAATTTTATTTATTGTTGATATAATAATTCTTATTAGAATTGCGCACAACTTTTCAATAAAACACCAGTGTGTCTTATATCTACTATATATTTAGTAGTCAAACCCAAAGTTAACAAAAAAAAGCGAAAAAGATATAAATTGGGATTGTGATTTTTTGAAAAGTCGTTTTAAATATTGAAATTAGCCCAAATCCTTTATAAAAAAATAGAAAACAGACTGCTCAATTCTATATTTAACAAATACTTATTCTTCAAAATTATTAAAAACACATAGGGTGTGGTTTGTCCGCTACCTATGGTTTTGCTCAACATAGAATATAAAAGTTTTAGCAGACTTTACTCTACAGTACTTTTATATTCTTAGGTGTTACCCATTGTTTTTTCTTTTCTATCAGTCAATAAAAGTTTCTTTCATTATAGATTTTATTTCTTTAACTTCAGGCTTTGACAATCTTCCTAAAATTTTTATAATCCGTTGTTTGTCAATTGTCCTAATTTGGTCAATTACAATCCAACCTATCTTTCTATCATGTTTTACTTCAATCCTTGTTGGATATTTTTTCGACTTAGTTGTCATCGGAGCAACAACAATAGTCTGAAGATATTTATTCATTTCATTTGGTGAAATAATAACACAAGGTCTGGTTTTTTTAATCTCGCTTCCAATTGTTGGGTCAAGATTAACAAGAACTATTTGATATTGACTTAATTCCATTCTTCTAAATTTTCATTTTCAAAAACGTCATTAAATAAAAGTTGGTCGTCTCCATTTTTATTCATTTCTTTAAATGCCTGTTCCCAATCTTTTCGTGGTTTGGAAATAGGTTTTAAAATCATATAACCTTTTTCAAGAATTAATTCAATTTTATCCTTTATATTGTATTTCTCAATCAATGTTTTAGAAAGTCTGAATCCTTTTGAATTCCCGATTTTTATTACTGATAATTCCATAATATACATTTTTAAATGTAATTACAAAGTTAGTACATTATTTCAAATCCCACAACATTTTTTTTAGAAATTGACTGTTTTTTCAAATAATTGGTAATACCTAAATAAAACCCCTTAGTGTGTCTTATTCCCACTAAATATTTAGTAGCTAAACCCAAAGTTAGCAAAAAAAGCAAGAAAGATATAAATCGGGATTGTGATTTTTTAAAAAGTTGTTTTAAGTATTGAAATAAGCATAAATATTTTTTTAACTAATGCTGCTTACAAATTAATAGCCGGCAGGTTTATAAGTCTTAATTTTTTTCAAGAAGAATTTTTGTTTTACAATAATGTTTAAGCCCAAAGCATAGTCAAATCTCCCTGCAATTATATCGTAAAAAAATTCTGTTCTAAAACCAAAATCAATTCCTTTATATAGAGATGTTTGGTAAATAATTTTTGATGTTAAGAGTTGTTTTTCAGGCTTTGTGTCTAAAATGTTTTTTTGTGAAACTAATTGGTACATGGGGTTGCCTAAAGGAGCCGCAAAATGTTTTGCATGCCAATATCCAACAGAAGAAATAAGATTGTTGGTGTTAATTATTAATTGCGAATATGTGGCGCTTCCTTTATCAAAATAAGTATCAATTATTGGTGAATTATTATAAAATGTTATAAAATAGTTGTTTAACTCAATTGACTTTATGCTTTTAGATAAAACTTTATATTTTATATTAAATCCAAAATCGCTGTTAATTAAAGTTTGAATATTTGAATTTATGTTGACTGATTGCCCACCTGTGTGATTTATTAATAATTGCAAAGGAATTGTTATTATTACGTTGTTTGATGTGTCTGACAAAAAAAACATATTTGACGAACCAAAAGTCAGTTTTTCCTGTAAAGTGTCGGAGGGGAAAATAAGTTGTTCCCAACTAAGCCAATTGTCTGATTTAAGATAAGTTTTGTTTAATAAAACCTGCATTCCGTTTTCGATATTATTTGTAAAATAATTTTCATACGAAAAAACAGGATCGGGTAAATTGTGGTTTTGTGTTCCGTAAATTGTTCCGAGCAAAAGACTTAAATCTTTGTGTTGGTACTGAAAAGTGAAGATTGGTATTATTTGAGAAAATTCATCAAGCCCTGAATATTTTAGAAGATGAGCACCACCTTCAATTTTTATATCCTTACATAGGAAATAAGTAAATTTTGGATTTGCAAATAAACCAATTAATGTAGATCCTTCAACAATTTTGTTAAAATACTCATTGTTTTTAATGAAATTTGTATTATCAAAATTAAAAAAAACCTTATTGCTGTCTGCAGGATTTATTTTTGTTTCTGATAAATATATAGAGTTATAGCTTTGTGCCGTTGCAGAATTTGTAAATATCATTATCAGCATAGATATAAAAAAGAAAATCCCGGCTTTATACAACATTTTGCTCTTAATTTATTGCAATATGTAAAAAATGAATAAATAATCAAAGTTTTCTTTAGATTTTCAATGATGCTCGATTTGATTTTCAAAATTTTCACTAAAAACTTGAATTCTATTATTAATCAACTAAAAACAAGTTAATTATCTATTTTTTAATTAACAATTTTCTAAAAGGAAAAAATATGATTAGCCCACGATTTTAATCGTGGGTATTGATAACAAACAAGGTAACCGCATGGAGTAGTCTGTTAATTTTGAACGTAAATTAAATTCCCTTGCGGAATTAAGAGAAGTTTTCGAAAAGTGTAGGTTGTTATATTAGTGTTTTTTATTGATTTTGAGTGTGAAATATATTTATAATAATTTTTGTTTTTAGGGGATACTTATATCATGTTTTGATGTCATTTTTTCATAAAATAAATTTTCCAAATCTCTGAGATTTTGAAAATTACATTGTTTTACCTGTTTGATTTTCAAAATTAAGAAAATCTTTATAACAATATTTTTTTCAAACAGTTTAAAATTATAACTTCGCAGTAATAAATTTAAACTAAAAAAAGTACATGTTTTCAGGAATAGTAGAAGAAACAGCAAAGGTTGTTGCAATAGAAAAAGAGCAGGAAAATCTTCATTTTACTTTATCGTGTTCGTTTGTTAAAGAATTAAAAATTGACCAAAGCATATCGCATAATGGTGTTTGTTTAACTGTCGTAAAAAGAGACGACAAAGCATACACGGTTACTGCAATGAAAGAGACTTTGATAAAATCAAATTTAGGTTTGTTAAAAGTTGGTGATGAGGTAAATGTTGAGCGAAGCATGAAGTCAGACGGAAGATTGGACGGACATATTGTGCAAGGGCATGTTGACCAAACTGCGGTGTGCACAAAAGTTGAAGAAGCACAAGGTAGTTGGTATTATACCTTTGAATATGACCCGAGCATTGGAAATATAACCGTTGAGAAAGGTTCAATTTCTGTTAATGGTGTCAGCTTAACAGTTGTAAATTCAAAAGAAAAATCGTTTCAGGTTGCTATTATTCCTTTTACTTATGAGCTTACAAATTTTCACGATTTTAAAGAAGGAACAGTTGTTAATTTGGAGTTTGATATTCTTGGAAAATATATTGCAAAAATTATTAAACAACAACTAGGGAAATAGATTTAATGATAAAATTATAAAGTCATTAATGTTAATAAATTGTTGAGTGTAGGAATTTAGCTAAAGCTCAATTTTAACTTTAAGAACTTTGAGTCTATTTTGAAAAGTCATCATAGCCG
>JAGLDO010000046.1 GCA_023145555.1 Bacteroidales bacterium | reverse complement strand
TATTGATCGTTTTCATGTCCAGAAATTAGCTTACGATGCACTTCAAGAAATGCGCATTGCTCATAGATGGGATGCTATAAACGAAGAAACAAATGCTATAGAAAATGCGAGAACAGATGGTACAAAGTACATTCCTATTCTATTTTCAAATGGAGACTCTCGAAAATAATTATTGGCACGCAGTCGATATTTATTATTTAAATCTACCGAAAAATGGACAGAAAAACAGAAACAAAGAGCCCAAATTCTATTTGAACAATATCCTGATATAAAAAAGGCTTACAATCTAACACACCGTTTAAGAATGATATTTTCTCATACTAAAGAAAAGGGCGTAGCTTATACAAAATTGGCAAGATGGTTTAATGAAATTACAGAATCAGGATTTAAATCATTTAATACAATATCGGCAACTATTTATAGTCATTATCCAGAGATACTAAATTTCTTTGACAACAGAAGTACAAATGCTTCGGCAGAATTTTTTAATGCTAAGATAAAAGCTTTTCGTGCTTCACAAAGAGGTGTGACAGATATATCATTCTTTTTATTCAGACTTGTTAAAATTTATGCCTAATCCCCCGGAATTTTAAAGTGAGCCCTACTATGTCTGAAAATGAATAAAACAATTAAACAATAAAAAATTACCCTGTCTGATAATAAAAATAAATATCAAACAGGGTAATTAATTTTTTATAACTTAATTATAAAACGCAATAGAAATATAATTAATTTTTATTTATAGTCCTGTACTAAGAAGGAATATAGCAGCAAAGGCAATAATAGCATATAATTCAGGGAATACAGCTAATACCATTGTTTTACCAAAAACATCAAAACCAGAACCAATAGCGGCAATACCGTTTGCACAAATACTACTTTGTCTGAAAGCAGATATTAAAGCAACAACACCAAGAATGATACCGGCAGCTAAAATAATACTACATTGTGTCCAAGTCATTTCAGGTCCGATAATTCCTTTTGAATTAATGATAAAAAAACCGGCGAAACCATACAATCCTTGTGTTCCGGGCAAAGCACTAAGTAACATGTAGCTACCAAAAGCTTCATCGTTTTTTTTAAGAGCACCAATTGTTGCATTACTACCTCTGGTTACACCTATTGCACTTCCTATTCCTGCTAAAGCGACCATTAACACTAATCCTGCATAAGATAAAATTACAGTTGTAATCATGATTTTTCTCCTTTTTAATTGTTTTTAATTGTTAATTTTAAGTTAATTTAAATCTATTTTATTTTATTTGAAAAGGGTTTGTATTCTTTTCCACCGCCTTCAAAACCTGCATTTTTATAAAATTCTACAAATGTTAAACGCATTGGATGAACAAAAGACCCTAAAGATGATAATAGAATATTTCCGGTATGACCAAGTACCAAGAATAATATGAAAATACCGTATCCTATATAAGGAATTTCTTTCACCTGTAATGCCATGCTGTTTATTACAAATCCTAAAATAGAACTTGAAACACCAAGGGCAAATAAACGAATGTATGAGAGTACATCACCAAAAATACCTGTTATTCCGTATAAATCCCAAATTCCTTTGCCTATTGCTGCAAAAATATTTCCTTTTGGATTGCTGAAAAATACAATCATTCCAAGACTAATATATAATGCTATTTGTGAAACAGAAACCATATATTTTATCAATGCTAAGTCTAGAATACTAATAAGTAATAATATCCAACCAAATTCAGGGATAGCAAAAATAAATCCTTGTTGTTTAATTTTATTAACAGCACGTAATACAATACCAAAAATTATTTGAACGCCACCAAGTGCCATTGAAAAATTCAATAATTGATCGTTTGATAAAAATATATCTTTCATATTGCCAATAGACTCAACTTTTCCTAACGATACACCAAACAATGTACCGGAAACAGCTCCCATAATTATTGTGCCAATGCCTAAAAACTGCACTAAGCTTAATAATGGTTTTACGTCTTTTTTATTCTTGAATTTTAATTTTAATAATGAAGCAGCTACTAGCAGAACAATGCCATAACCGGTATCACCTAAGCAAAATCCAAAGAAAAGCATAAAAAACGGAGCAAAATATGCAGTAAGGTCTAACTCTTGATATGAGGGCATAGAAAACAATTTCCCAATAGGTTCAAATAAACTTGAAAATTTATTGTTCTTTAATAGTATTGGTACTTTTTCTTCTTTTTTGGCATCTTCCGAAAAATAAATAATACCTTTTTTATCAAGATAATTTTTTAATTCCTCTTCTTTTGTGACGGCTACCCAACCCTGCAAAACCATCAGTTTGTTTTCAGCTTCGTGTGTGGTGTTTAATAGAACATTATCAAACTCAAATTCTTTTTTTAAGCTATTAAGTTTTTCTGTTAATGCAGGTATAAATTTGTTTGAATATTCACTAAGCTGAGAATAAATCTCCTGAATTTCATTTTCAATTTCCTGTTTGATTTTTAAAACCTCAGAAACGGGTCGTTCAGGCATTTTTATTTCATCAGCTTCAATATCAATTTCATTATTATCTTTCGAAATAATAATGAAATAAGCATTCGATTTATACTTATTAATTTCTAACAGATTATACTTTTCATCCCATTCTTCAGAAAATTTTCTTTCTTCAGCAATAAAAAACCGAACATGAAAATTAGCTTTATTAAGATTTTCAATTGTTTCTAACGAAAAATCACCCCAAGGATTAATATTCTCAATTTCTTTATTAATAATTTCAATTTGAGTGTTTAACTCTTCAAGTTTTTTTTGTTTTTCAGTAATTGAATTAAACAATTCAAGTCCGTCAATCTTTTCGTCAGTAGTCTCAGGATTCGACTGTCTTAACTTTAAAAACTTTATTGTTTTGGTTAATTCATTAATGAGACTTAATTTGTTTTGAGAATTTTCGTCTAAATCAATATTCTTTTTAATAACATCGAGAACCCCAATGTTTTGAATATCAACAAGAAAAGGTTTGTATTCTTGATGATACACCAAAAAAGAATATTTTTTCATAGGAATAATCATTATGCAGCCTCCCTTTCTTCTTGACGTTTTTTCAAGATTTTTTGTGCCGATTTAGAAAGATTTTCTTCATCTTCCATAAATCGTTTTATTTTCATGATTGCTTCTTCATATCCCGGTATTTGTATCTTTTCGTAAAGATTAACTTTTTGTGTGGTTTTTCTTCTGGCATAAAGTAATAAATCCATTTTGCGAAAATAAAAGTTTTTTTCAATACCAATTTTTGCTAAATCTTTTAAAATAGAAATACCATCTAAGAACCATTCCGGTTTGTTAAACAAGCTAAAATTTTGTGTTGAGAAGATAATATCTTCCAAAACAGGTGTGTTTACACCTGCAATTTTTTTAATGCTTATTTTAACATCATCAATACGAAGTAAATTTTCATCAAATTCTCCCCAAAGTCTTACAATATTGTCATATTCTTGCATTTTACTCTTGAGAGCTTTATCTAAAGAACGAGCTTGATTTTTAGCTCTTTTTACTTCCATACGTAAAGCAGACTCTTTGTTTTTGATAATAGGTAAAACATCGACTCTAATCTTTAATTGTTTTTTTAAGTCCTGCAAACAGGTCTTATTATATTGAAATTTTATAGCCATAATTCAAATATTATGTAATTGGTCATAGTGTTAATAGCTATTTTAGATTTTAGGTTTATTTAAAGTCTTTAATGCTGATGTAAAGATTGCAACAAACTCATCCGATTCTTTAATTAGAAAATCAAGTTTTTCAGTTGACTTAATCAAATCTATATCTTTAATTCTAAAATCTTAAATCTTAATTCCTAATTCTATTACTCATTTTTTGGCCAATATTTGTCAACAAATTCTTTTTTAATAGCAACTTCTTCAGGAGTGAAATGTTTTTTAAACAAATTCCATCCTGTATCAATCATCTTATTTATTTCAATATTAACATCAATAGCAAGAAGATCGTTTGAATAATCTTTAGCAAAATTTAATGTTCTTTCGTCATAATCGCTAAGGTCGAAGCCGTTTTGTAATTTTGTTTTAGCATTAGCAGCATCAGCAAAAAGGCGAATAGCTGCATTCATTACCTGAGGATGATCTTCACGTGTTTGTTTACCAATAACAAGTTGTTTCAAACGAGATAAGCTTCTAAACGGGTCAACAATAACTTTACCAATATCTGAATCTTTTCTAAGGAAAAGCTGACCTTCGGTTATATAACCTGTATTATCAGGAATAGCGTGTGTAATATCACCACCTGATAATGTAGTAACAGCAATAATAGTTATTGATCCACCTTCAGGAAACTGAACTGCTTTTTCGTAAATTTTTGCTAAATCACTATATAATGAACCGGGCATACTGTCTTTAGAAGGTATTTGATCCATACGGTTCGATACAATACTTAACGCATCTGCATAAAGTGTCATATCAGTAAGCAATACTAAAACTTTTTCGTTTTTATCAACAGCAAAATATTCTGCTGCTGTAAGAGCCATATCAGGAACCAATAAACGTTCAACAGAAGGATTTTCTGTAGTATTGATAAAACTAACAATACGGTCGGAAGCACCGGCGTTTTCGAATACATTTTTATAGAATAAAAAGTCATCGTTAGTCATTCCCATACCGCCAAGTATGATTCTGTCGGCTTGAGCTCTAAGTGCAACCATAGCCATAACCTGATTAAAAGGTTGGTCGGGGTCAGCGAAAAATGGAATTTTTTGTCCTGTAACAATAGTATTGTTAAGGTCAATACCTGCAATACCTGTTGCAATAAGTTCTGATGGTTGTTCTCTCCTTACAGGATTAACAGATGGACTTCCAATTTCTCTTTCTTCTCCTTGAATGTCAGGCATATCGTCAATGGGTTCTCCATATGCATTGAATATCCTTCCGGATAATTCGTCACTAACTTTTAGTGTAGGAGGCTTTCCCATAAAAACGACTTCTGCATTAGTAGGTATTCCTTCTGTACCTGAAAATACTTGAAGAGTAACAATATCTTTGTTAATTTTAACAACCTGTGCTAATCTGCCATTAATAATAGCTAATTCTTCGTAACCAATACCAGGTGCAGATAACGAACATGTTGCTTTTGTTACCTGAGTAATTTTAGTGTATATCTTTTGAAAAGCTTTTGTTTCCATTATGCAATTTTCCTTTCTTCAATAGTAGTATTCAATTTTTTTTCATACTCTTTAAATTGTTCTGACTGAAAATCAGAATAATTCATTTGTTTACAAAAGTTAATGATTTTTTTAAAGTAGTGATTAACTTCTTCGAAAGAATCAAAATTATAATCGTTTTTACAAATATTAATTATTGATTTAAGCATATATTTTTGACGTTTAATAGGTGTTGAAGCATCAACATCATCAAAAGCATCTTGCTGAAGTATTACAAAATCGATAATTTCTGATTTCCAAAAGTTTAGGTGATAGCTTATTGGAACACCATCGTCACCAAGAATATTTATTTGCTCATAAGCCTCTTTACCTCTAAGTAATATATTTTTTGTATATAAAACATCTTCAATCCAATCTGAAGAAATATTCTTCTGAATATATTCAATAAATTCAGGATATTCAAGATATTTAGAATAGCTGTCAATTGGATCAATAGCAGGATATCTTTTACTGTCAGCTCTTTGTTGAGAAAGAGCGTAAAAACAACGTGCTGCTTTTTTTGTGGATTCAGTTACAGGTTCTTTTAAGTTACCTCCGGCAGGTGATACCGTACCTATAAATGTTACAGAACCGGTTTTGCCATTATTAAGATAGACGTAACCTGCTCTTGCATAAAAGCTTGACACAATAGCCGATAAGTCCATAGGGAAAGCATCAGGTCCGGGTAACTCTTCCATTCTGTTTGACATTTCTCTTAGAGCTTGTGCCCAACGTGATGTTGAATCCGCTAATAATAGTACTCTAAGTCCCATTGAACGATAATATTCACATAATGTCATGGCTGTGTAAACAGAAGCTTCACGAGCAGCAACCGGCATATTAGATGTGTTTGCAACAATTGTTGTTCTTTCAATAAGTTTTCTCCCTGTTCTTGGGTCGTTTAATTCCGGATATTCTTTGAAAATTTCAACAACTTCGTTGGCACGTTCACCACAAGCCGCAACAATAATTAAGTCTGCTTCAGCCTGTTTTGCCAAGCCGTGTTGCAGTACGGTTTTTCCACTTCCAAAAGGTCCGGGGATAAAACCTGTTCCGCCTTCAACAATAGGATTTAAAATATCCATTGTTCGAACACCTGTTTCCATTATTTTAAACGGGCGAGGTTTAGATTTGTAATTTTTTATTGGAATTCTTACAGGCCATTTTTGAATCATTGTAATAGCAATATCTTCATTTTTTTCATTAGATAAAACTGCAATGGTATCATTAATTTTATACTCACCTTCAGAAACAATGCTTTTAATGGTATAAGAGCCGATAAATTTAAAAGGAACCATAATTTTGTGAGGTATCCAGTTTTCTTTAACTTCTCCCAGCCAATCTCCGGCAAAAACTTTATCACCTGCTTTCGCAATAGCTTTAAATTCCCAGAGTTTGTCATCTTCAAGGGGATTAGTGTAATCACCTCTTTTAAGGAAAACACCATCCATTTTATCTAAATCGTTTTGAAGCCCATCAAAGTTTTTAGATAAAATTCCGGGTCCTAGAGTTACTTCAAGCATATGACCGGTAAATTCTACAGAATCACCAACCTTTAATCCTCTTGTGCTTTCAAAAACTTGAATGTAAGCATTATTTCCATTAATTTTAATAACCTCAGCCATTAATTGAACGCCAGGTATTTTAATGTAGCAAATTTCATTTTGAGAAACAGGACCGTCTGCTTCAACAATAAGTAAGTTTGCAATAATACTTTGAATTTTTCCTGTTGTTAATTTATTTTTTGCCATAGTTCAAACTAAATTCCTCCGGAAACTCAAAACTAGTTTCCAAATCGTTTATTAATTTATTAAACATCTCTTCTCCGGATTTCTTATCCAGAGTAATCCATTTCTCAGTTATTCTTAATTTAATGACATAACTAATAATTACTTCCATAGAAAAATATTTAAATGTTGTTTTTTCGTCTAAATATTTCCATTTAAGAAGGTCAATATTTTTTTTTCTGTCAAATAGATTTTGATTGTTGCTATCTAATATTCTTAGTGTTTCCTGTATGTATGATATGTCATCAAAAGTATCGTCAAAACCAAAATCTTTTGTTTTTGATTTGCTTTGTTTAATATGTTCTGTAATTTTATTATCACCAATCAGTTCATTTTCAAGTGGCAAACCAAATTTTTTACAGTTAAAGGCTGTGGTAATGTTAGTTGTGTTAAGCTCAAATTTATACCAATCTTTTAAAAATGAGTTTTTGGTTTTTAGAAGATGATTATAGTATAATTCTGTTATTTGGTTTTCCCAAGAAAGGTTTGCGTTTAATTGTGTTTCGTTTTTATAATTAGTTATAAAAGTATTAAAATAAGAAACAGCCAACGGGTTTTTCTCAGGATTTTCAATTGCAGCTTCAATATCTTTTTTTGAAAAATTACCTAATTGTTCAAAGGGCTTATCATTTTTTAATAATAAGTTCAGAACATTATTATTATCATAAATTAAAAAAAGAAACTCAATAAGTTTAAAATCTTTATTATGTAGAATCTTTTTTAATTCTAATTTAAAATCAGATAGAGAAAAAGACAATTTATTTTGCTCAATAATAATTTCAGGCAAGCCGGCTATTAAGCAGTAATAATTGTTTTCCATAATTTTATTCCCCTTTATTTAAAAAGTAATTTAGTCGTTCTTGGTCTTAAATAACCTTTAAAGAAATTTTCAAAATCTTCATCGGTAAAACTTAATACAAAACTATTATCTTTTGGTCCAATTTTAAAGCCACTCTCAATATTATCATCAAAAGTAACATTAATATTTTCATTAAGGATTTCAGTTTCTTTTGATTGGAAATATTTTCCTAAATTATCTTTGTCTTTTTCAGGGAGTAACAAATTTAGGTCAAGTCTTTCAGAGCCTGCAGGATTCCAATTTTCAACAATTTTTATAATAATTTTTTTAATAAAGTCCTTGTCTTCTAAATCCTTATCTAATGTTTCTTTAACTGCTTTTAAAGTTATTAGATTTGTAATTTGTTGCTTAATTGAACTTATCGTTTGATTAACAGATAATTTCATTTCTGATTCAATATTCAGTTTTATTTCATCAGAGTTCTTATTCGCATTTTCAATTATTTTGGCAGCTTCTTTTTTTGAATTATTAATAATTTCTTCAGCTTCTTTTGTTGCTTTGCTTATTATTTCTTTTGCATCATCATTAGCTTTTGAAACTCCCTCTGAATAAATTTTTTTTGTTAATTCATCAAGTTTGTTTTGCATATCATCAAGATTTAAATATTAACAATAAAATAATATTGTTATAAATTATTTGCATTACTAAATATATAATCTGACAAAAATATATATTTTTTATATTTTAATATCTTTTTTTTAATCTTTTTTATTTTATTTTATTCTAATCAATAATGTAGTTGTTTAACAGAGTGAAAATCTTGCTATTATCTTTATTATTAATTAGTTGTATTTAAGAATTTACATATTTATATAAAGATATAAATGTGTTTTATAACGAATTTTATTTGTTTATATTATATAGTTAGTAATTACTTAGAAAATAAATATTTTATTTAATGCAAAATAAAATATTTTAGTATATTGCTTCGTTATTAATATACTTCCAAAAATAAAATTATGAATAGTTTATTATTTAGTCTTTTACAAATTAATGTGGTTGAAAATGTTGCAGAAGCAACAGAACAATCTGATCAAATTACACTTTCGTTTTTAGATTTAGCTGTTAAAGGTGGTTGGGTTATGGTTCCTATTGCTGTTTTAGCAGTTATTGCTGTTTACATTTTTTTTGAGCGTTATTATGCCATAAAAAAATCAGCTAAAGAAGAAAGAAATTTCATGAATCAAATTAAAGATTATATTCATGATGGCAAAACAGATGCAGCAATTTCTTTATGTCAGGCAACAAATACTCCTCTTTCCAGAATGATAGAGAAAGGTATACGTCGTATTGGTCGTCCACTTAATGATATAAATACAGCAATTGAAAATGTTGGTAACATAGAAATTTCAAAATTAGAAAGAGGATTGCCTACTATGGCTACTGTTTCCGGTGGTGCTCCTATGATTGGTTTCCTTGGTACTGTTATGGGAATGATTCAGGCCTTTTATCGAATGGCAAACGCCGGTAATAATATTGATGTTTCTCAACTTTCAGGTGGTATATATCAGGCTATGGTAACTACTGTTGCAGGTCTAATGGTAGGTATTATTGCTTATTTCGCCTATAATATTTTAGTTGCTAAAGTTGATAAAGTTGTTTCTCTTTTAGAAGCTCGTACTACTGAGTTTATGGATTTATTGAATGAACCGGTTAGTTAGTTTAGAGTTGAAAGTTCATAAAGTTGAAGGTATACCAATAAGTATTTATTAGATATTAAAAAAATAAAAGATGGCTTTACATAGACGAAATAAGGTTAGTGCTAGTTTTAATATGTCGTCAATGACAGATATAGTGTTTTTGCTTCTCATATTTTTTATGATTACATCAACATTAATATCACCTAATGCATTAAAGTTATTGTTACCAAGAAGCAATAATCAAACATCTGCTAAACCATTAACAACAGTTTCTATAACAAAAGATTTTCAATATTATGTTGAAAATGAGAAGATTGATATTGTAAATCTTGAGGCAGAATTACAAAGAAGATTACAAAACGATACAAACATTTATATTTCTTTGCATGCAGAACAATCAGTTCCAATTGAGAAGGTTGTTGAAGTCATGAATATTGCTAAAAACAATAAGTATAAATTAATTCTTGCAACAAGTCATAAGAAATAAATGGGTTATATTCAGAAACATAGATATGGTATTTTTGGAACAATAGTTTTTTTCACTATTGTTGTTGTTATACTTATATCTTTTGGATTTTATACAGAATTGCCTTTACCGAAAGAGGAGGGAATTTTAATTAATTTTGGTACAGATGATAATGGTGCAGGATTAATCGAACCTCAAAAAAGTATTGAAGAAACGCAAGAAGTTAAAGCAGAAGAAATAATACCTAAAGAAACAGAGCCTCAAACAATAGAAGAACCTGATGAAAAAGGAGAGGATGTTTTAAATCAGGATTTTGAAGAGGCTGCAGCTATTGAAAAGAAAAAAAAAGAAGCCGAAAAACAAAAAAAAATAAAAGAAAAAGAATTAGAAAGACAAAGACTTAAAGAAGAGCAAAGTCGCGAACAAGAGGCGTTGAGAAAGAAAAAGGAGCAAGAAGAAAAACAAAAGCTTATTAATAATAGAATTAAAAATGCTTTCTCTACAGGAAAGAATGATAATGCAAATTCAAGTCAGGGAGAAGGCGTTACCTCCGGAAAAGGAAATCAGGGAAGTAAAAACGGATCTGTTGATTCAAAGAATCACGGAGAAGGTAATGGCTTGGGGAACAAAGGTGTTTCATTTAGTTTAAAAGGTCGCAACCCTCATTTTTTACCAAAACCTGAATATAATCTTCAATTATCGGGTATTGTTGTTGTTGAAGTTACTGTTGACCAAAATGGGAAAGTGGTAAAAGCCAATCCCGGAATAAAAGGATCAACAATTCTTGATGCTACATTATTAAATGCTGCACAAAAAGCGGCTTTAAAAGCCAAATTTGATGTAAAACACAATGCCCCTGCTTATCAAAAAGGAACAATTACTTATCATTTTATTTTGCAGTAAAGAACTTGTTGATTGTTGATTATTAATTATTGATTCTTAATAATTCTTAATTCTTAATTCCTAATTAGTAATTAATTCAAAAAGTCCTAATAATTTAATTGAGGCAAGAAATAAAACAACTAGCACAATATATCTAACAAATTTTGCACCTTTTTCTGTTGCAAATCGTGAAGCCACAACAGCACCGCCCATATTTCCCAATGCTAAGATTAAGCCTATTTTATAGTTTATTTGACCATTAAGAATAAATATGCTAATAGCAAAAGGCGTATATAGTAATATAATGAAAACTTTTAAAGCATTAGCTTTTACTAAATCAAATCCTGCGCCAAGCACTAATCCTGCTAACAAAAAGAAACCAACACCAGCCTGAATAAAACCACCGTAAATGCCAATAAAAAATGATATAATTATTTGAATTAAACCGGGTTTTGCCTGAACTAAACCTGCTTGTCCTTTTACCCATTTATCAGGCTTATATAAAATTAAAAAGAACATAACTATGAGTAATGCTCCAATTATTTTTTGTAAAATGCTTTCGTCAATTGTTACTGCAAATTGAGCACCAACAATTGACCCAATAATAATTGGAATAGAAAACCATAAGCCCTGTTTTAAATTTAAAGCTTTTTGTCGTTTAAACGAACGTGTTGCAACAATGTTCTGAAAAAATAAGGCAATTCGGTTTGTCCCGTTGGCAACATTGGCAGGCAAACCAATAAAAATTAAAAAAGATAACGAAATAAAAGAACCTCCGCCGGCTAAAGTATTAATAAATCCGGCTAAAAAGCCAACTGCAATTATTCCTATTATTATGTACCATTCCATAATTAGTAAATAAAAGGTATTAATCGTTTTGTTGATTTTGAATAGTTTATATATTCATCACCAAAATTGTTTATTAATGCTTTTTCTTCAATTTTTATTCTGTAAGCGAAAACGAAAAATATAGGAATAAATATAATAATTGTAGATAGCCAATTTGAAAAACTTAATCCTAAACCGAGAAAAGACATTAAAGTTCCTGTGTATGAGGGATGACGAAGGTATTTATATAATCCTTTTTGAATTATTTTTTGATTTTTTTCAACTGTTACATTAACAGTGAAAAATTTTTTCAATGTGTAAATAGCTTTCCATCTTATAAATACTCCAATAATAATTGAAGATAAACCGGAATAATATATAATATATCCATATGATTTAATAAATCCAACGTTGCAAACTCCTTGTAAACCAAGTATTCCAATATAAATACCCAAAGAAATTGAAATCATTATTACTACCCATAAATATTTTAATGATGATTTGTCTAGTTTACTATTATCTGTTTTTTTCGAACGCTTAAAAATAACAAGAGCAATTTCAGAAAAAAACCAGATAGTTACTACAGCAAAATATAAAATATCCATACAGTTATAATTTTTGATGAAAAAATATTGAGCTTAAAGATAGAAAAAAAAGAAGGTGTAAAAAAATATGTTTTTTACACCTTCGGTATTTATTAATAAATAGTTAAACTAATATGCAAAGATTGGGAAATCTTTCATCAAATAATTAACTTTTTCTCTAACAGAATTAATCATTTTTTCATCTTCAATATTAGTGATAACATCGTCAATTAATTCAACAATTGTTCCCATATGATTTTCTTTTAAACCTCTTGTAGTAATAGCCGGTGTTCCAACACGCAAACCTGAAGTTTGGAAAGGAGAACGGCTATCAAAAGGAACCATATTTTTATTAACAGTAATATCTGCCTGAACAAGAGTGTTTTCAACAACTTTACCTGTAATTTCGGGCACTTTAGTACGTAAATCAATTAACATTGAATGATTATCTGTACCGCCGGAAATAACTTTGTAACCTTTATCGATGAATGCTTGAGCCATAACAGCAGCATTTTTTTTAACCTGAGTTTGATATTCAGTAAATTCAGGTGATAATGCTTCACCAAAAGCAACAGCTTTAGAAGCAATAACATGTTCTAAAGGTCCACCTTGTACTCCTGGGAATACAGCAGAATTTAGGAGAGAAGACATAGTTCTTATTTTACCTTTTTTCGTAGCTTTACCCCAAGGGTTTTCAAAATCTTTACCCATTAAAATAATACCGCCACGAGGACCTCTTAGTGTTTTGTGTGTTGTTGAAGTAACAATATGAGCATAATCTAAAGGGTTATTCAATAAGTTAGCAGCAATTAGACCGGCAGGATGTGCCATATCAATCATTAATAAAGCCCCAACTTTATCCGCAATTTCGCGCATACGTTTATAATCCCATTCACGAGAATATGCTGAAGCACCACCAACAATCATTTTAGGTTTATTTTCTAAAGCAATTTTTTCCATCATGTCATAATCAACACGACCGGTTTCCTCTCTAACGCCGTAAGCTACCGGATTATATAATATTCCTGATGCATTAACAGGAGATCCGTGTGATAAATGTCCACCATGAGATAAATCAAGACCCATAAATGTATCGCCGGGTTTTAAAACAGTCATAAAAACAGCCATGTTTGCTTGTGCTCCTGAATGAGGTTGTACATTTGCATACTCAGCATTATATAATTCTTTAAGGCGGTCAATTGCTAATTGCTCTGTTTCATCAACAAATTGACATCCCCCATAGTATCTGTGTCCGGGATAGCCTTCTGCATATTTATTTGTCATGCATGAGCCCATTGCATCTAAAACTTGTTGACTTACAAAATTTTCTGAAGCAATAAGTTCGATACCGTTTAATTGGCGTTTTTGTTCTTTTTTGATAATATCAAAAACTGCGTTATCTTTTTTCATATTATTTTTATTTGTTTGATATCTAAATAATTAGATTGTAAATTAATTAAAATGAAATATTTTCAAAAATAATCTTTTTAAGTATGATTAAAAAGATTATTCAAATATTTTTTTTGTTTGTAAAATATTTGAAAAGAGAAAAAAAAATTTTGAAAATTAAAAATGTTTAGTAATTTTATGTACTTTTGTTTTAAACATCTTTATTATTAATTTTTAATAAATTAAGTATGAAAAAAATAATATACATTATACTAATAGTACTTTTAAGTTCGTGTACAAAAAATGTTTATCAAGTTATTGAAACAAGTTCGAATGATGTTGCAGAGAGTGAGAATAGCTATATTTTTGAAAATGATAATTTAAAAGTCAGCTATAACTTTTGGGCAGAAGCAGGACGTATGTATTTTACTGTTTTTAATAAAACGGAAAAATCTATATTTATTGACCTTAACAGATGTCATTTAATTGTTAATCAAAAAAGTTTTAATTATTATTCAACTGATGAAAAAATTGAAACAA
>JAGLDO010000045.1 GCA_023145555.1 Bacteroidales bacterium | reverse complement strand
TTATTAATTGGTGGTGTCGCAATTCGCACATTTAATTTAACAATATTATTTTCATCGGGATAATTTGCAAGTGAATATGCTCTGAAAGCCGGTTCAAAATTAGTCATCTTTAAATCAAACATCTTATATTTTTCCCACTCTTCAATATATTCAGCATCAACAACAAAATTTTTGAAATCAACCTGTGCTTCTGGAACATCAATTTGAATATATTCTCCTGAGCAAAAGTCAAGTTTCTCACCTTCAGGCAATTTCAATACCAGCTCTTTAATAAAAGATGCTACATTATGATTAGATATTACTTCACATTCAATTTTTTTAATTCCTAATATTGATTTTGGTATAAGCAGTTTCAAGTCTTGTTTGACTTTTACCTGACAAGCTAATCGCCAATTTTCTTTTTGTTGCTTGCGTGTAAAAAAATCTTTTTCTGTTGGCAGAATTGTTCCTGCACCTGAAAGCACCTGACATTTACACATACCACACGAGCCTTTACCTCCACATGCAGAAGGCAACAAAATATCATTATTTCGCAAGGTTATTAAAAGATTTGAACCTGCATTTGTAACAATTTTTCTCCCATCATTATTGATAGTTATATTTACCTCTCCCGATGGAATTAATTTTGATTTTGCGACGAGAAGAATCAAAACTAACAAGAGCATTAGAAGTAGAAAAACTAAAACGCTTAAAAGTATTGTAGTAAATATATTTATTGTTAAAAATATCATTTAGTTAAAAGTTTGTAAAGTTATAAAGTTTGTAAAGTTATAAAATTTTACAAACTCACAATTTCACATTTTCATATTTTCCACTGCTGTTCGGGATTTGTAGTCCCGAATTAACAAACTGTATATTAATGCTTTCAGATTACAAATCCGAAAGAGCAGAGTAAAGTAAAAATTTCATATAGTTTAGCAATTTCACAACCTCACATTTTTACAATTTCACGGTTTCACAATCTCACAATTTAATTCCCATAAAGCCCATAAAAGCCAAAGCCATTAATCCTGTAACAATAAAAGTAATTCCAAGTCCTTTTAATGGTGAAGGAACATTTGAATAAGTCAATTTCTCGCGTATTGCTGCAAGAGTAATAATAGCTAACAGCCAACCAATGCCCGAGCCAAATCCATATACTGTAGCTTCGCTAATTGTATTAAATTGTTTTTGTTGCATAAATAAAGAGCCCCCTAAAATAGCGCAATTAACAGCAATTAAAGGTAGAAAAATTCCGAGTTGACTGTATAAAGTTGGTGAATATTTCTCAATAATCATCTCAACCAACTGAACCATTGATGCAATTACAGCAATGAACATAATAAAACTTAAGAAGCTTAAATCGACATCTGCAAAACTACTATTGAGCCACGACAAAGCACCTTGCTTTAATATATAATTTTCGAGCAAATAATTGACAGGAACAGTAATTGTAAGAACAAAAACAACGGCAATACCCAAACCTGATGAAGTTTTAACTGTTTTTGAAACAGCAAGATAAGAGCACATTCCCAAAAATGTAGAAAAAACAAGATTATCGACAAATATTGATTTAACAAAAATATTAAATAGATGTTCCATATTATTTCTCCTCTATTAAATTTTTATTCTTACTTCGTTGTATCCAAATAATAACACCTATAGTTATTAAAGCCATTGGTGGCAAAATCATTAAACCGTTATTTTCATATCCGAAATTATAAAAACATTCCGGTATAACCTGAAAACCCCAAATTGTGCCCGAACCAAAAAGCTCCCTAAAAAACGATACAATTATTAAAAGAAGTCCATAACCTAAAGAATTTCCTATTCCATCTAAAAAGGCAAGCCATGGTTTATTTGTGAGTGCAAAAGCTTCGAGTCTTCCCATTATTATGCAATTTGTAATAATTAACCCGACAAAAACCGATAACTGCTTGCTTACATCAAAGAAATATGCTTTCAAAAACTCGTTAACAACAATAACCAAACTTGCAACTACAATCAATTGAACAATAATTCTAATTCGTGATGGTATGGTTTTTCGTAAAAAAGAAATAATAACATTTGACAGAGCTAAAACAAACATAACAGAAAATGTCATAATTACTGCGGGTTTAATTTGAGCAGTGACAGCCAAAGCGGAACAAATACCAATAACCTGAACAGTAATAGGATTATCCTTACTTAAAGGATTGGTTATCAGTTTCAAATTATTTTTTGAGAATAAAGGTTCTTTGTTTTTCATTTGCTTGTTTAATTATTTTTAAGATAAAAGTAAAATGAAATCTTTTATTTTTTTTACTGCATTGAAAAATATCTTTCTTAATCTTGAAGTACTAATTGGTTTAAAATCAATCCTTATTTATTAAAAGCAGATTGCTTCAGGCTTTTCCTTCGCAATGACGTGCTTGAAATTTTTTTCTGAGCATCAACTTTCAACTTTATTCTTCGATTCATTTACTGTTTTCTTTTAAATATTTTTCATAACAGCTTATGCAATTTTGTAACATTTTTTCAAGCCCCTTGCTTGTTATAGTCCCTCCAGATATAGCATCGACCTGATGAATATTATTACTTTTACTTTTTGCTTTTTTCAGTTCTATTGAAACAAATTTTTTACGTACATCAAAAACCTGCTTACCAATAAATCTTTTTTGAAAATCTGTTGTTGTAATTTGTGCGCCAAGTCCGGGAGTTTCTCCTTCATGATTAAATGTTACTCCGTAAATAGTATTGTTATCATCATTGAAAGAAATAAATCCCCAAATAGGTCCCCACAAACCTTTTCCTACTAGAGGAATAATTATTTTTTTGCTTCCATTATCTAATCTGCTTTCATAAACAGGTAATTTTTGTTCTTCAACAGATTTTAATTTTTCTTTTCTCAAATCAATATTAAAAGCATCTCCACTCAATCTTTCTCCTTTATAATTTATTATATATGAAGCTTTTATATATTTGCCATATAATTGCTCCACATCTTTTCTATTACTATTAATATTAATTGAATGAAGAATATTTTGTTTCTTTTCTAATTCTATATTTTTATTCTGAACCGGCTTTAACGTAGTTGAAATAATTGAAAGAACAGCAGCAACAACAATAACCAATATTGATGCATAAATTATTATATATAAATTACTATGTTTGTTCATTATAATTTTAAGTTTGTAAAGTTTTAAAGTTCATAAAGTTATAAAGTTATTAAGTTTGCCGTTTTAATCTTTTGTTAATATTTGCCTGAACTATATAATGATCGATTAATGGTGCAAACAAATTCATTATTAAAATTGCAAACATCATACCTTCGGGATAAGCAGGATTAACCACTCTAATTAAAATTGCAAGCAATCCTATTAAGAAACCATAAATATATTTACCAGTGTTTGTTTGACTTGCAGTAACCGGGTCGGTAGCCATAAAGACTGCTCCAAAAGCGAAACCGCCTAAAAGCAAGTGCTCATAAGCCGGTATTTGTGAATAAAAATTAATGTTTGTAAAATTCACAACAAGCGACATAAAGTAACCTCCAAGAAACACCGAAAACATAATTTTAAAACTGGCAATGCCGGTAATCAACAGTATTAGTGCTCCAATTAATATGCAAAATGTGGATGTTTCTCCAATGGATCCGGGAATAAATCCGAAAAATAAATCATGAAAATCAGGCATGCTCAGATTTCCCAAAGCAATATTTGACAATGGTGTTGCTCCTGAAAAAGCATCCGGTTTATCTGCTATCCAAACACTTGTTCCTGACATTTGTGAAGGATATGAAAAAAATATAAACGCTCGTGCAACTAAAGCAGGATTAAAAATATTCATGCCTGTTCCGCCAAAAATTTCCTTACCTAAAATTACAGCAAAAGCTATTGCCACAGCAAGCATCCACAACGGAACATCAACAGGCATAATTAAAGGAATTAGCATACCTGTAACTAGATAGCCTTCGTTTACTTTGTGCCCTCTTATCTGAGCTGAAGCAAATTCAATTGTTAAACCAACAACATAAGAAACAACAACAAGAGGGAGAAATTCGATAAAACCAAACCAAAATATTTGCCAAAAACCAACAGTATAAATTTCGTTAAGAGAAACAAAATGTTGATAACCAATATTGTATATACCAAAAAGTGTGGCTGGCAATAATGCAAAAACAACAATTGCCATTGTTCTTTTCATGTCTATTGCATCGTGAATATGAGTTCCTATTTGAGAAGTCTTGTTTGGCACAAATAGAAACGCTTCGAAGGCTTCAAAAGTTGATTGTAACTTTTCATATTTACCACCCTCTTGAAAATTGGGTTTTATTCTATCTACATATCTTCTTAACGATTTCATTTTCAATTCATTTCTTTAAGCATCATATCAATTCCTTTGCTAATAATAGACTGCACTTTAATTTTTGAAGAACATACAAACTCACACAAAGCGAAATCTTCTTCACACACCTCATATATACCTAATTTTTCCATTTTTTCAATATCATTTGCTAGTATTGCTTTTAAAAGAAATACCGGAAAAATTTTCATTGGAAAAACCTTCTCATATTGACCGGAAACAACAAAAGATCTTTCTTCGCCATTTAAATTAGCATCTAATTTATATTTTTTTCTTGGTATTAAACCTGAAAAAAAAGTACGAGAATTGCTATATTTTTTAAATCCGGGTGCAACCCAAGCCATAAATTTATATTGGTCGCCTTCAGGTATTACAGTAATTTGAGAATCGTAAAAACCAAGATAACCTTTTGATTGAATTTTTGTTCCTGTCAAAACATTTCCGGTTATGAAGCGCAATTTATTTTGGGTAATATTATCTTTAATTATATTTTTAATAGATGTTCCGTTAATTATTTTATAATAACGAGGTTTAAGTATTTCGGATCCGCATAAAGCAATAATTTTTGACGCATCATAAACACCTTTTTCTACAAATCTGCCAATTGTGACAACATCCTGAGGATTAACAAACCAAACTTTTTCACCTTTATTGATTGGATTGATATGATGAATTTGAATTCCAACATTTCCTGAAGGATGAGGTCCTAAAAACTCATGAATTTCAACACCTTTAAGTTGTTTAAATAATTTTGAAAGAGGAAATCTTGCATTTACTCCTAAATGAATTTTACCTGAGGCAAGTTTTGTTAAAACATCAATACCTTTTTGAAAAGATTTTTTTTCGTCATGTAAAATAAAATCATAATCAGGAGCTAAAGGAGAAGAGTCAAAACCCGAAACAAAAATTACTTTTGGTTTGTCATCAGGGTTTGCAATAAGATTGAAAGGTTTTTGTTGAATGAAAGGCCATAATCCGGCTTTAAGCAATTTGTTAATCAAATCGGTTTTTGAAATGTTTTCGAGTTCAATTTTTTCAAATTGTTTATATCTTATTTCTTTATCTGCACGAATTATTATCTCAATAATTCGTCGTCTCTCTCCACGATTAATTGCTTCTACCCTACCACTAATCGGAGAAACAAAATTAATTTTAGGATTTTTTTTATCATGAAATAATCGTGTTCCGGCTAATACTTCTTCTTTAACCTGAACATCTAATTTTGGAACTACTGCTCTAAAATCTGTTGGTTTAACCGCATAAGTTTCAGCAAGAGGTTCTTTGATAAAAATTTTCTCTGCTTCTCCCTCAAGTTTAATATTTAGTCCTTTTTTTATTTTAATGATTTTCGATTCTGGCATTTTATAATCAATTAATTCCAAAATTATAAAATATTATAATTTTATGACATATTTTTCGATATTATTTTGTTAAATTACCATATTACATTTTTGAAAAACAGAATCTCATGAAACTATTAATGATTTATGCAAATAAATTTGGATATAAACCCCAAATTAAAACATTAGAAAATTTTGAAGAAAAAACAAAGGAAATGCAATTCGACAAAACAATTGTTGCATTTATTCATGCAGAAAAGGAAGATGAAGAAAATGTGAAAGCCGTAGAAACAAAACTTGTAAAAAACTTAAAATGGATGGCAAAAAAAAATAACACGAATAAAGTTATTTTGCATTCATTTGCTCATTTGTCTGACAGCAAAGCCAATCCTGAATTCACAAAGGAATTGTTTGATTTTGCAGAACAAAAGTTAGTTAATGCAGGATATGAAACAGAACAAACGCCTTTCGGTTATTTCTTAGACTTGCATGTTGATGCTCCGGGTTATTCCTTAGCAAGAGTCTTTAAACAATTTTAAAAAATACTGAATTGTTAAACATTAAACCCTGTTTGTAGAGACGTACGACCCAGCAGTAGAGAAGTACGACCCAATAGTAGAGACGTACGGTCGTACGTCTCTACTACACATATTTCCTAATTAATTTTATCAGTTGAATTTTACTAAAAGGTTTTGCCAGATAATCGTTACAGCCTTCTTTAATTGCTCTATCTCTATCTTCATGCAATGCATAAGCAGTAACAGCAATAATTGGCAATTCTTTTTTAAACTTTTTAATTTCTCTAGTAGCTTCAAAGCCATTCATTATTGGCATTTTAATATCCATTAATACCAAATCTATTGCAGGGTTTGACTTAACTAAATCCACAGCCTCTTTACCATCGAAGGCACGCACTATTTCTACATCTATTTCTGACAATAATGCACAGACATACATATAATTTACATCATTATCTTCAGCTACCAGTATTGTTTTTTTTTCAATTTTTTCATTCTTTATTTCTTCAATTATCATATTTTCATGCGTATCATTATCAACTTGTATAGCTTCATCTTTAGGAATAACAAAATAAAAAGTTGAGCCTTTATTAACTTTTGATTCTAACCAAATTTTTCCTCCTAAAAATTCCACATAAGCTTTCGAGATAGATAAACCTAAACCGGTACCCGAGTATAATGTAGAATTATCTGTTTCTGCTTGTCTAAAACGTTCAAATATTAATTCTTGGGCTTCGGGTTTAATACCAATACCTGTATCTTCAACATAAAATTCAATATAATTTGACTTTAAAGTATAACCAATATTAATATGTCCTTTTTCAGTAAATTTTATTGCATTGTTAATCAGATTGGTAAGTATTTGAGTTACTTTTGTTTTATCGGTATATATATTACTTTGGTCATCCGGTAATTCAGTAAAGCAATTTGATTTCACGCCATCTTTCACAATAGGTTTAAAAAAAGCACATAACTCATGAAGTAAATCATTAATACAAATTTTGTTATGTCTTATTTCTATCTGCCCTGTTTCAATTTTTGAAATATCAATAATATCGTTAATAATTGAGAGCAATTGAATACCACTTTTTTCAATAACCTCTAAAAAAAGTTTTCTTTCTTTAGATTTAATCTCAGGGTCTTTAAGCAACTCTGCAAAGCCTAAAATACCGTTCATTGGTGTTCTTATTTCGTGCGACATATTTGTCAGAAATGCTGATTTAAGACGGTCACTTTCTTCTGCTTTTTCCTTTGCTTCTTTTAACTCTTCATTCTGCGAGAGATATTCTTCATTTATAGAAACCAACTCTTCATTTTGTTCTTTTATTTCCTTTTCTGCTTGCTTTAAATTTGTAATATCAATCAGCGATGCTATGCTTTG
>JAGLDO010000044.1 GCA_023145555.1 Bacteroidales bacterium | reverse complement strand
CTACAAATTCAGTCCATTTTATTTTGCCTTCAATTTCTTGTTTTGAATATCCTGCAAGCTTTTCAAATTCAGAGTTTACTATACTAATAGTCATATCATTCTCAAGAATCATGGTTGCTGTTCCTGTATGTTCAAATATACTTCTGTATTTTATTTCACTTTCTCTTAATGAGTTTTCAGTTTGAATTCGTAATCTAATATTTTTGTAAAAAAATATCATTATTATAGATCCAACGAAATAGACAAATGTTGATTCAAACATAATATCAATATAATTGACAGGTGCTTTGGGAAATCCAAAAAACAAATGAGGGGTATCGATAATTTCATCAAACACAACTAAAGCATCAAGCAAGATAATTAAGAGAACTATAATGAATAAAATTTTATAGTTTGCCTCCTTTTCTTCAGGATATTTAATGAGAAAATGTTTTTTATGATATTTCCAAAGGAAAATAATGCTTAAAATAAAAATTGCTTGTATTAAAAAAGTAAACAAAATTTTCCATATTTCGTCGTTTTTAAATATAGATTTGGTATGTAAAATTATCCACTTTTGCGATATTTCTTTTTTCTTTTTTGCAGATATGCCGGCAAGAGTTTTTTCTATTATTGAATTTAAAATTGGCTGGTCATTACGTGTCATCACAGATAACTTAGTAAAATATTTTGTCTCTCCGGCAACACCCAAATTTGAAATTCCCTCCTTTTCAATATAATAAATAGCAATCGGCAAAGTCGCAATCATAGCATCAACCGAGCCGAATGAAACTTTCTGAAGCCCTTCGGCTATATCGTTCACAGTAACAATTTTAATTTCCGGATGGTCTTTTGTGATAAACTCCTGCCAAACATATCCCGAAACAATTGCCACTCTTCTATTATGTAATTTTTTTAATGAGTTAAGTTTTATAGAATCATTTTTTGTTATAATAATTCCCGGAAATTTTAAATATGGAGTAGAAAACAGCATATATTTGGCTCGGTCAGGAGTTTGTGCTGCTGCAGAAAGAATATCAACTTCTCTGTTTTTAGCTTTATTTATAACTTCTTCCCAATTTTTACAACGCACATATTCAAATTTTACATTCAATTTTTTTTCAATTATTTTGAAATAATCAGCAGCAATACCCGAATATTTTCCATTCTCATCAAAAAATTCAATTGGCGGGAAGCTTGGGTCAGGGGCAACGCGTATTGTTTTATGTTTATTGAGCCATTCTTTTTCTTCCGGGCTTAATAATTGTTTGTTTTTATCAATACTTTTTTCTGCTATCAGCGACTGTGAGATTAATATTGAAAAAAGAAATAAATAAATTGTTTTTCTTAAAAGATTATGATAAACTTTCATGCGTTTATATTTTTATAATATTGGGATAATAATTGAGTTCAGCTTTAAAAAAATAAGGGATTTAATTAAGCTAATTTATAAAAAAAATTACAATTAAATTGTCACAACCGGCATTAATAAAAATTTTTGCAGGAGGTAGGGCAATAACAAACAAATTATTTTCAACTTGGGCTTAAAAAGCATATAAAGTTAATAAAAAGTAATAATAATTCAAATTAATTTAAAAAAATTAGATTGTTTGGCATTTTTCATAATCAGTTAAAAGTAGTTTGCTCTTTTATATTAACAAGAGAACTCAAAAATTTTCTATTAATTATTGATTATTGTCTATTGCCTGCTAACACATTTATTAATAGCTTTATAATGTTTTGATTTATAAAATAAATAATGGCGGTTATACTACGTATTCATAAACAATAAAATAGGTATTACAAACAATAAAAATTCTGAAATTTTATTTCTTACCACAATATTTAAGGCTAAATTTTTAATTGTTAAACTATTAAAATTCAGCATACTAAATATAAATAATCAATAGAAAATAGACAATAGAAAATCTTTGATACTTACGAATTAGGAAACCGCTTATTTCAAAAAAGTTGTAATTATTTTATACAATTTCAAAAATTATTCTTTGTGGTAAAAAAAATAATAACCACAAAGGACACTAAGAACTCACCAAGGTCACAAATTCTTAGTGAGCTTAATGAGAATCTTTGTGCACCTTGTGGTAAAAAACAGAAACCACAATATAAAAAAGGTTAAAATTATTATGTTTAATCAATACTAATTTATTAATTTGACAAATATTTATAATATTTTAGAAATGTGGAAATTTGCAACATTATTTTTTTTATTTATCTTTTCTGTAGGCAAATGTAAATCGGAAGATGACATTAATTTTGTTTATAAAAACAAAATTTATAAGAAGGATATAAAAACAGTACTGCTTTACAAACAAGGTTGGGAATTGTCTTACCCTATTATTAATCTCAATAGCGATGAAGTTTTAAAATTAAGTTTTGACGATTTAGACAGCACAATAAATAATTTTTTTTATACAATAATACATTGCAATTCAGACTGGACAGAATCAAACATTATGCCTTTCGACTATATTGAAGGTTTTAACGACAATCCAATTAATGACTATGATTTTTCTATTAATACAACATTTAAATACTCTCATTATTATTTAACCATACCAAATAACGATATTAGGTTAAAACTATCGGGGAATTATGTTATAAAAGTTTATCAAGATTACAATCAAGACAGCGTAGTTTTCACCAAACGTTTTTCTATATTAGACCAACAGGTTAACATAAACGCTGTTGTAAAAAAACCTATCATAATTGAATATAGTAATACAAGTCAAGAAATTGATTTTTCAATAATTCACAACTCTTTTCCAATTGACGACCCTTATAATAATTTAAAAGTTATTATAAGACAAAACAACAGATTTGATAATTCAATAAAAAATCTCAAGCCATTATTTGTTAAAGATAATTTATTGATTTACGATTATGATGAAGATAATTTATTTACCGGTGGTAATGAATTTAGAGATTTCGATATCAAAACTTTGAGATATAAAACTCAGCATGTAAATGCGATTCAGTTTATTGACCCTTTTTATCATGTTGAAATGGCTACTGATAACAAACGAACTTTTTCACGATATTTTTATCATAAAGATTTAAACGGCAGGTATATAATTAAAAATGTCGACGGACACGGTGATGAATTAGATGCAGATTATGTGTATGTGTATTTTACTCTACCTTTTGATCAACCTTTTATTGACGGCAACTTATACGTTTTTGGTCAACTATCAAACTGGAATTGTACTAAACAAAATCAAATGGCATACAATTATGAAAGGAAAATGTATGAATTACGAATGCTCTTAAAACAAGGCTATTATGATTACGAATATGCATTTGTAAAAACTGTCACAAACAAAATTGATGATACTTTTATTGAAGGCAGTCATTTTGAAACTGAAAATGATTATTCAATATCTGTTTATTATCGTGATTTTGGTTCAGACTACGATCGTTTAATTGGATACTCAATTATTAATTCGGTTGTTCGATAAATGTTATCACCCGTTTAATTCAATTTCGTTTGCAACAACTCGCATTCCCATAATTGTGTCTGTAATTAAATCAGTTATTTCAACTCCAAGCATTTTCGCGCCATTTTCAATTATTGACCTATCAACACCGGCAGCAAATTTTTTATCTTTCCATTTCTTTTTTACAGATTTTGCAGTCATATCCATTAAACTTTTCGAAGGTCGCACCAAGGCGGTTGTTGTTACTAAGCCGGTAAGTTCATCAATAGTATAAAGTGTTTTTTCGAGTAATGTTTTTGGTTCAACATCGGTTGCTGTTCCCCAACCATGGCTCATAACTGCTCTGATATAATCTTCGGGCCAATTATTTTCAATTAATATTTCTTTAGTTTTTTTGCAATGTTCTTCGGGATACATATCATAATCAAGGTCGTGAATCAAACCAATTACACCCCATTTTTCTTCATCTTCATTATTTTTTTTTGCAAAATAACGCATTGTGGCTTCTACCGATAAAGCATGTTTTATCAAGCTCTTGCTTTTTGTATATTCAGATAGAAGATTAAAAGCCTCTTCTCTTGTTGGAATCATTTTAGTTGAAAGTTAAAAGTTTGTAAAATTTAGGTAGTTCCGAAAAGTCTTCATAGACGTCATTGCGAGGGCGAAGCCAGAAGCAATCAGTTGATAGTAAGCATAAAGGGATTGCTTCCACAGCTGTTAGTGATTTGTAATCCCGAATTAACAAGCTGTATATTAATGCTTTCGGATTACAAATCCTAAAGAGCAGATTAAATAAATTCACTTCCATTTATTTTTACTTTTCTGCAAATATTTCAATTAATTTCTTGGTTAAATCTTCACCTCTAAGGTCGTTAGCAAGAATTATTCCTTGTTTGTCAATTAAAACAGAATGAGGTATTGAATTTACAGCATATAGTTTTCCTGCAGCGCATTTCCATCCTTTCAAATCAGATACTTGCGTCCAAGTTAAGCCATCATCTTTAATTGCCTTTTCCCAGTTTTCTTTTTTAGTGTCGAGAGAAACGCCAAAAACTTCAAATCCTTTACTATTAAACGTCTTATATGCTTTCACAATATTAGGGTTCTCATCACGACAAGGACTACACCATGAAGACCAAAAATCTATCAACACATATTTTCCTTTAAACGCCGATAATGAAATTGGGTTACCGGCAGTATCGTTTAAGGTAATTTCCGGAGCAGGCTGTCCAATTGCAACTGTTCTAAGCAATTCAATTCGTTGGTATAATTTTTTTACGTATTTTGATTCTGATAATAAAGGGTCAAGGCTGTTTGTTATTTTTTGAAGAGAATCAACATCTAATTGGTAAATAAGATGACGTAAAATTATGTATGCAGAAACAACTGAATTATTGTTTTCTAAAACAAAATCTTTCACAAACACTTGTTGTTGTTCATATATTGAATCATAAAGTTTTTCAAGATCATCAAGCATCTCTTTACTTGCTGTTTTCCTTATATTTTGATATTGGGCGTAAATATTATTTTCTTTTTTCTGATACTTCTCAACACCTTTAGAGAATGAATGAAATACTTTTTGCGATTGCGACCCTTCAATAACAGCATCACCAATACTATCGGGATTTATTTTTACTGAAATTTCAGAATTTTCAACAAAAAAAGGCAGCAAATCTGTTTTATTGCCAATCTTTATTAAATATAATTCCGGATCGTTAACTTTTCCTGAAAAAGCAAAAACTCCATTTTTTATTTCCGCTGTATCAATATCTTGAAGTTTGTTATCAACAACAGCTTGTAAAAAAACCTTGCCTGTGTCAGTACTATTTACCACACCGTTTATTGTAAAATTTTTTTCATTATTTTGACATGAAAAAATCAATAACACGATAATTGCAATAAAAAATATTTTTTTCATCATTAAGAAATTTTTAATTAATACTTTTGTAAATTCAACCTGTAAAAGTAAAAATATTAATTTAAAACTTCGCATGTTAAAAGAAAATTCCCTCAAAATTAATGATAAATGGTTAAAGGCAGCAGTTATTGGCAGCCTTTGGGCTTCTATTGAAATTATTTTGGGGAGTTTTTTACATAATTTACGTGTCCCTTTTGCAGGCACACTTCTTGCAATTCTTGGAGTTAGTTTGCTAATTGCATTTTCTCATATTTGGAATGAAAAAGGTTTGTTTTGGCGTTCAGGCATTATTTGTGCTTTAATGAAATCAATATCGCCAAGCTTAATTATTTTAGGTCCAATGATTGGCATTATGTATGAAGCTATTTTATTGGAACTATTTATTCTTTTATTTGGTAGAAACATTTTTGCTTATGCAATTGGTGGCATGTTTGCAATATCAAGCATTTTAATCCAAAAAATGATTACTCTTCTTATCAAATATGGCTTTGATATTGTTACTGTTGCATCAAACTTTTATAATTACTCTTTACATTTGCTAAACATAAAAAATTTAAGTCCTATTTATTTAGTTTTACTTATAATTATTTTATATAACATACTTGGTTTAGTAGCTGCATTTATAGGATATTTAACGGGCAATAAATATGTTACATCAAAAAAATCAATAATTTCATTTAATAAAATTCAATTTTCAAATAATAAAAAAATTACTGAAAACAATTATAATAAATCATATTCAATAAGCTTATTGTTCTTACATTTAATACTAATTATCAGTTGTATTTTAATAATAAACAGCAATATTTATTATTTTTCAGTTATTCCGGCAATTCTTTATATTGGTTTTTGTTTATTTAAGTATGATGTTTCAAAAAAAATAATAAAAAAAACCGGATTGTGGGTGCAGTTATTTATCATCTCACTATTAACTGTAATTTTTTGGAATGAAACACAAAACAATTTCTTTATCAGTATTACGGGTATTAATGCTGCATTTAAGATGTTGCTTCGAGCATTAATTATTATTATCGGATTTTCTGCAATAAGCGTAGAGCTACGAAATCCAATAATTAAAGCAATAATGTTAAAAAAAGGATTATCTCAATTATATTTATCATTAAACTTAGCTTTTTCTGCATTACCATCAATTATATCAAATATTTCTAATCCGAAAAAAATTTTAAGAAACCCTTTTAAATTTCTTTCAAACATTATTATTCAGGCAGACGAATTACTTAAAGATTTTAAATCTCACATTTCAAACAATCAAAAAATTTATATAATTACCGAGGATGAACATAAAGGCAAGACGACTTTTGTAAAAAATCTTGTATCAAAATTATTAACTAAGGGCTTAAATATTCAGGGTTTTATTGCCGAAGCTGTAATCAATAACAAAACATTATCAGGTTACAATTTAAAAAATTTGCATAATAATGAAAAAATGCAATTAATAACCAAGGAACAACATGACGATTGGTTAAAATTAGGACCATATTATTTTAATTCTGAGGGTTTTGATTTTGGTAATAATATTTTAAGCAATAAAAATATTACAAATGCTGATTTAATTGTTATTGATGAAATCGGTCCTTTAGAGTTGTCAGAAAACGGTTGGTTTAATCAAATAAACAATCTTTTAACAGTCAACTCAGTTTCAATGATTTGGGTTGTGAGAAAAAGTATAATAAAAGAAGTGATTGAAAAATGGAAAATATCTAATTATGAAATAATTAACATCAGCTTACATAATGAAAATGAGATGTTTAATAAAATAATTAATATTAAAACTGCATAATTTTTAATGAAAGATTTAACAAACGGAAAAGAAAGTAAATTGATTTTGCAGTTTGCCACCCCAATGATTTTAGGGAGTGTCTTTTATCAATTATATAATGTAGTAGACAGTGTTATTGTAGGTAATTTTATTGGCAAAGAAGCTTTAGCTGCCGTAGGTGCTTCATTTCCTGTTCTTTTTGCATTAATATCATTAATTTTTGGTATTGGTAGCGGTTTTACTATAATTATTTCTCAATATTTTGGTGCAAAAGATATAATAAACGTAAAAAAGACAATTGATACGATGTATATATTTTTATTTTTTGCGTCAATAATTGTAACAGTACTTGGGATTGTTTTTAGCGAAGACATCTTTAGATTAATAAAGTTACCCGAAGATGTTTTACCCCAAGCAAAAACTTATTTAAACATTTTTTTAACAGGAATAGTGTTCTTTTTCGGATTTAATGGCACAAATTCTGTTTTAAGAGGTCTGGGGGATTCCAAAACACCCTTATATTTTCTTATTGCCTCAACAGTTATGAATATAATACTTGATTTGTTATTTGTTATTGTTTTTAAAATGGGCATTGCCGGAGCAGCCTTTGCAACAGTTGTCTCGCAAGCATTAATTTTTGTGGCACTAATAATTTATCTCAACAAGTTTCATCCGGTTATACATTTCTCAATAGCGAAAATTACTTTTGATAAAAAGATTTTTAAAAAGAGCATAAGAATAGGATTACCTTCTGGCATACAACAAACATTAGTCGGTGTAGGAATGATGGCATTAATGGGTATTGTTAGTGCATTTGGTACCAGTGCTATAGCAGCTTATACAGTTGCCAGTCGTCTCGAGGCTTTTACAAAAATACCGGTTATGAATTTTTCAATGGCACTATCTACTTTTGTCGGACAAAATCTTGGTGCAAATAAATTTGAACGAGTAAAAAAAGGGTTTAAATCAACTTTGTTAATGTCAGGCTTAATTTGTATCATATTAGCTATTATAATTATTCCTTTTCGTCATTTTTTAATAGGATTGTTTACTACTGACAATGATGTGATAAATATTGGAGCAACATATTTAATTATTGTAACTCCATTTTATTTGCTTTTTTCTATAATGTTTTCTACAAACGGTGTATTGCGTGGAGCCGGAGCAACCTTAATTCCGATGTTCACGACATTAATTTCTCTTTGGGTTGTTAGAATTCCTTTGGCTTATTACTTATCAAGCTTTATGGG